>JAAETT010000577.1 GCA_024228115.1 bacterium | reverse complement strand
GTAGAGAAATTCACAGACAAGCAGGAGTTAGGAGCCACAGCAAGGATGCAAGCGGACAAAGGACGCAGTTATGTTAAGGATGTATTCTGCATATAATCGCATGGAGAAGACAGATTAAACCAGTTTCTGCAACATATAAATGGCATTCATCCAAGGATTAAGTTCACACTGGAGAAAGAAGTCAATGGAAAACTGTCTTTCTTGGACCTACTGGTAATGAGATCAGGCAACAAGATTGAAACCAGGGTCTTCAGAAAGCCCACTCATACTGATTCCTACCTACACTTCAACTCGCATCACCCTTTGGAAACCAAAACAGGAATAATCCGCACATTAGCACTGAGAAATCGGAGAAATACCTCCCATAACTCCCAATGTCAAACACAGGAAACTGAACATTTAACAAGCTTCTATCATGATAGACACTTGCGGCCATAGTGCACCTGCAGCTTCGCATACCTTAATGCCCCTTCGAAAATTGTCCCCTTCTATCCCAGCTAAATACTCCTTGTAGCAGCAGGTCAGCAAAACGTTTTATGTTGAACTGATGTATAACTCCATGTTTAAACATGACTTGACGAAGCTTGGCTCGACTTATGCTTAAGCTGAGGCTTAGGATTACAAGCCATCTGGTTCAGGCACAGACCTTGATTTCAATATTTGTAATCTATGCCTAAAACAAACAGTAATGCAAAGAAAAGATTTGTTTAGAGAGAGAGATTAGCTCGAGGAAAACATGATGTGGACTGTGATTTTACTCTGTCACCTGAATGCCATCACATGGAATTTTTAGCTTTTT
>JAAETT010000576.1 GCA_024228115.1 bacterium | reverse complement strand
GGGTGGCGCGACATCGAGAAGCTCGTCCGAGCTCTCACCGTGTCCGAAACCAGCGAAGAGGCGACTGCAAAGCGCGTCGCCTAGGATTCAAACCGGAGCCGCCGCTCAGAGAAGATCAACAGCGGACGGGACATCCCCTCGTGAGTTTCCTCAACTTCGCCCACGCACCCCTGCGCGAGATGTTCATGAAGGAGGGCCGCCTGCCCAAGGAAGAAGGGCTCTACGCCCATGAGTGGCACGACACGCCAAACCGTCGCTTCCCCTCGATCCTCGACTTCCAGGAACTTTGCAACGAGCTGAACATCCGCATCCTCGAGGCGATCTATGTCGACTCGAACTCGGGTAGGGAAATCACCGAGAACCCGAACCTCAACGCCGACATCGCGGTCGTGGCGTTGACCCGGTAGGGCGGGTTTCCCGGCCCTGGACAATTCATGCGGGGAGTTCCGCGATCATCAGGTCGGCGAGGTGCCAGAATTGCTCTCGCCAGCTCGCTGCGAGCTCCGCCGTCCACTCTGCGCCCGAGAAGTCCGCCATGGCCGTCAGCATCGCTTCGATGACCCAGTCGTACATCTCCTCCGTGACTTCGTAGTGGACGTGCTTGGCACCGAGGGATGCCAAGTTGGCCTCCACCCAGCTCTCCCCGTTCACGCGGTCGATCGCGTACATGAGCGTCTCGCGAACCATCTGGATGCCGGCCGGGGATATTCGCCCCGTGAAGAGACTCTCCAGCTCGGGATGGTCTCGGAAGAGCAGCTCGTAGACCCTGTGAGCGAGTTCCACCTCGTGTTCCACCAGCCTCTCGAAATTTCTCAGCAGCAGTTCGTGGTCAGCTCTCATCTCGACTCCATGACAGTCAGGGTGTTCCGGGCGTCGGGCCGATTGAGGGTCAGCGTCGCGACCCCGCCCCGCTTGTTGAAGAGAAGCGCGCCGTCGGAGGCCGGGGGGGTCGATCGGGTCATCGGCTACCGGCCCTCGACCCGATGTACCATCGACCACACGAGTCCCGGTGCGAGGCGCCGCAGGATCTGCGTGAACTTCGTCTGGGCCGTCGGGAAGCAGAAGGGCTTGCCCTTCGCGAGATCTCGCTCGATCGCGTCGAGCACCTGGCCCGGCGGGATCGGCTTGCCCATCTCGAGGACCTTGGGCTTCGAGGTCGCCTGATCGAGCAACGGGGTGGCCACCGGCGGCGGGCAGACGGCGATGATGCGCACGCCCTTGCCGCGGTTCTCGTGGTAGAGCACCTCGCTGAAGGCGACCACCGCGAACTTTGCCGCGTTGTACGCCCCGAAGTGAAGGGTGGGGCCCCAGCCCGCGATCGAGGCGAAGTTGATCAGGTCGCCCCGCCCGCGCTCGAGCATCCCCGGCAGGATCGCCTTGGCGACGTGGACCAGACCGTTGTAGTCGACGTCCATGATGCGGATGATGGTTTCGGTGTCCTGCTCCATCAGGAGCCCGGTCGGCATGATGGCGGCTGCGTTGTAGACGCGGTCGATCGGGCCGAGGCGTTCCTCCACCTCCTTCACCGTGGCGAGCACCGCCTGGTTGTCGGTGACATCGAGGCGCCATGTGTGGATGCCCTCGCGTCCCTCACCGGTTTCAGCCAGCCCCATCTCGTTGACATCGACGGCGGCGACCTTTGCCCCGGCATCGGCCATGCGTTGCGCGGCGAGCCGCCCCATGCCACTGCCGCCTCCCGTAACGAACACTACCTGGTCTGCGAACGACATCGTGTCTCCTTCGGTCGAGTGTGCTTGGGCCTCAGGCGAGGTTTAGCGGCAAACGCGTGATGCCGCTGATGAAATTGGATTCCTGTCGCTCCGCGTGCTTCGAGACGAACGCGACGTCCGCGTAGCGGGTGGGGGCCTGCATGAATCGAGGTGTTGGCATGGGTCCTGCGGAAGCTCCTCGGGCGCTCAACGATCCGAATCGATCCAGGCGACCGGTTCCTTCAGCTCGTCGGGAGCCATCCGCTGCCATTGGCGCGTTCCGGCGGCCAGCGACTTGTCCATGATCGAACGGGCTTCGTCCGCATCCCTGTCCGCGATCTTGCGAACGACCCTCCCGTAGCTGCGGAGTGCCGAGCGCCGCTGCTTCTCGTCCCAGCTGGCGCCCGCATCGCCCGACATGCGGTGGAGCGCGTCCACCAGGAGTGCGAGGACAGGGTTGCCCGACGCGCTGGCCAGGAGACTCATGAACCGGCGGGCCTCCTCTCGGAAGTGGTCCGGGTCGCGAATGCCCGCGTTCATCCGCGAAATGCCCTCCTGCAGTGTGGCGACGTCTTCGCGGCTCGCGTTCTCCGCAGCCTGGCCCGCCAGCACCGGATAGATCGAGCGGCGTGCATCGACGACCGAGCTGAAGGAGGCGTCGGCGAACTGGAGGTGGAGCGAGAGCACGCTCGCGAGATGGTCAGCACCAGGCACGCTCACGACGGGGCCGCCGCCCACGCCGGCCTTGATCCGCAGGGCACCCTGGAGTTCGAGGAAGCGCAGCGCCTCTCGGACGGTGGCGCGGGAAACGCCGAACTCGTCCACCATTCGGTGCTCGGCGTCGAGCTGGGTGCCCGGACGCAGGCGCCTCCGCCGGATTTCCCCCACGATCTTCCGGGCGATTCGGACGGCGGCGCGCTCCTCGGTCCGCTTTCCACTCATGCGGTCGATCCCGTCCAGGCGGATTCGAGAGGAGTCATCGTTGCTCGCGCATCGCGCGGACGGAGTCGCTGCGCCCCTCGGGCTCGTCCGCACGGGCAAAGCCTTCGCCGAACGGCTGGTCGCGCTTGCAAAGCGTCTCCTTGAGGCCGTGCACCTTGATGTTCTGTCCGTAGTCGCGCACGTCGTTCTCGCCAGCCAGCCCCTGTAGCGTCTTGGCGCCCATCAGCTCGAGCGCCAGGTTGGTGATGCGCTTGTTGGCGGCGAGCAGGTCGGGATCGATCAGGCTGAAGCGGTCGGCCAGGCCCTCGACCTCATAGCGGATCTGCTCGTAGTCCATGGGGATGCCGTCCTCTAGCGCCCGGTGAACTTGGGCTTGCGTTTCTCGAAGATCGCCTTGACCGCCTCTCGGCCGTCCTCGCTGGAAAGAGCGTGTCGGGCGAGATCGAGCTCGTCGCGCAGATGGCCCTTGAGGTCTGCGATCAGGCCGGCCCGCGTCACCAGGCGCTTGGTCTGCCGCGATGCGAGTGGGGCGACCTCTGCGATCTTGTGGCAGTAGACGCGGAACGCTTCATCGAAGTCATCCGCGGGGACCACTTCGCCCACCAGGCCGAGGGCGAGCGCCTCGTCGGCAGCGTGCATCTTCGGCTCGAGCAGGAAGCGCATCGCGCGCTCGTGTCCGATGGCCTGAGGCAGGGTGAAGGAGAGCCCGCAGTCGGGCGAACTGCCCGCGCGCGCGTAGCCCGGGTGGACGCGAGCGTTCGAGCTGGCGATCCGCATGTCGGCACAGAGCGCGAGCGAGAGGCCCGCGCCGATCGCGATGCCGCCGATGCCCGCCACGACCGGCTTCTCGCAATCGACGCGAATGCCGCGCACCAACTGGATGACATGGTCCGCCGTGTTCTCGCGACGCGGAGATCGAGCCGCCGCGGGCTTGGGAGCGAGGTCTGCGCCGGAACAGAATGCGTCCCCCGCGCCGGTGAGGCCGACGACCCGGACGTCGTCGTCGGCGGCGGCCGACGCGAAGCCTTCATTGATGGCGTCGATGAGATCGCCCGAGAGGGCGTTCTTCTTCGCAGGACGGTTCAGCGTCAAGATGCGGACGTGACCGCTTGTTTCTTCGAGGAGCACCGGCTCCGCTTCTGTAGTGGGTTCGGTCATGCTTTCCTCCGGTCGCGGCTTCCCGAGAGTTCGGCCATCAGCTCCATCCCCTCGGGCTGAAGGCTCGCGAGGGTCAGACCCGTCGCCCCGGAGTTCTCCCAATCCTTGTAGCGATCGCGGATGCGCTGGGCCGGGCCGACTAGCGCGGACTCGTCGCAGTATTCGTCCGGGACGGCAAGGATCGCCTCGTGCTTGCGGCCGGCGAGATACAGCTCCTGGATCTTCTGTGCCGCTTCGGGGTAGCCGCGGCGCACCATCATGTCGTTGTGGAAGTTCGTGTCGCGATGGCCCATGCCGCCCACGTAGAGGGCGATGCCGGGTTTCATGCGTGCCAGGGCGGCCGCGATGTCGTCGGTGACGTTCACCGAGATCATGGGTTGGATCTCGAAGTCGGCCAGGCTCTTTCCTCCGCCCGCGCGGCGGAAGCCCTCCTCCAACCAGGGCGTGTAGAGGTCCATCATCCCCGGGACGAAGGCCATCGGGAACCAGCCGTCGGCGATCTCTGCCGTGAGCCGCACATTGCTCTCGCTGCCCGTGCCGAGCCAGATCGGGATCTTCGGGTTCATGTGGAGGATGGACTTGAGTGGTTTGCCGATCCCCATCGCGCCGTCACCCGTATAGGGAAGCGAGATCTCCTTGCCCTCGTGAGTAACAGGCGCCTCGCGTTCGAGGATCTTGCGCATGATCGAGACGTAGTCGCGGATTCGCCAATAGGGTTTGCCCCAGGGCTGGCCGTACCAGCCTTCGACGATCTGGGGCCCGCTCACGCCGAGCCCGGCGACGAAGCGATCGCCGCCGGCGAGGGCGTCGATGGTGGCGGCCTGCATGGCGGCCATGGCGGGGGTTCGCCCGGCGAGCTGCATGATCGCCGTGCCGAGCCGAATTCGTTTCGTCACGGCGGCCAGGTAGGCGAGGGGCGAGGTGGCGTCGGAGCCGTAGGCTTCAGCCGTCCAGACCGAGTCGAACCCGAGCTCTTCCGCGCGCTGCACCAGCTCGACGGGGAGGGTCATCTCCGCGCCGGAGTATCCGAGCATCAGACCGAGCTTCATCGTTCGTCTTTCCCGGGCGAATCTGCGGGCCGATCTGCGGGCCAATCCGGCAGGTCGGTGCTGGCACGAAGCTTCCACTCGGGCGGCCGGCGCTCGAGGAAGGAACGGACGCCCTCGGCGGCGTCGGGCTGCTTGCCGATCCAGGCAAGAAGCGGCTTCTCCTTGGCCATCGTTTCGGCCGGCATCTCGGTGACGCCCTCCCAAAGGAGCCGCTTCGCAATGGCGATCGAGACCGGCGCCGCGTTCGCAGCGACATCTTGCGCCCACTCCCGTGCACGGGGCAAGACCTCTTCGGCAGGGTGGGCCTCTGAGGCTACGCCTAGCGCTGCTGCCTCCTCGCCGCGGAAGGTTCGCCCGGAGAGCAGGAGGTCCGCGGCCCGAGAGAACCCGATGACACGGGGCAGGATCGCGTGGGAGCCGAGTTCGGGGATGATGCCGCGGCCGCACGAAGGCGAACGCGAGCTTCGCCTCACGGGCGACGATCCGGAGGTCGCACTGCATCGCGAGGGTGAGCCCCACGCCGACGGCATGGCCGTTGATCGCCGCGACGACGGGCTTTCGTACCTGCCATGCCTGGAGGCGGCGCACCCGGGCACCGGACCGCGCGCCGCTTCTTCCGCCTTCCACGTCATCGAACGTCTTCCCGCCGCCCCCCATGTCCGCGCCCGCACAGAAGGCCTTCCCGGCGCCGGTGAGGATGACAGCACGAACCGCATCGTCCTCGTCGCAGCGCGCGTAGGCGCGCTCCAGCTCCGCGCCGAGTGGAAAGGTGAAGGCGTTCATCCGTTCCGGGCGGTTGAGGGTGATGGTCGCCACGCCGTCTTCGACGGCGAAGAGAATGTGCTCGTAGGAACCATCGTCGGACATGAGATCTCCTTGCTCGATCGACTTCGTCTGAATGCCGGAGCTCAACAAACGCTCACGACGGCGCCACCACGACGGCCGTCGCCACGACCGTCACCTGATCCCGCTGATTCGTGCCCTTCAGCTTCAGCTCGACGCAGCGTCGCCCAGCCTCGTCGACGTACTTGTCACTGACGGAACCCGTGCACCAGGTCGCGTCGCCGATGATGTTCAGGCCCAACAGTTTTCCCTCGAACTTCTATAGATGTGCGTTGTCACCCATCCAGTCCGTCACTCCGTGCATCAGCCACGCGAATCGCTGGCCGCCGAAGTCATAGGCATCCGGGAAGCCACACTCCCTCGCCCAGTCGCCATCCCAATGCGCACGTTCAGGGAACTCCGGGATCCGCATGTAGCGATCCGGCGCATTGGCCCGCGGATGATCGCGGATGTAGCGATGGATGAGTTCCGAAGCCATGATGAAAGGACCACCCCAACCCGTCACGAAGGCGACCGTCTCGGTGACGCTCAAGGGGCCCTTCACGACCGTCCCGATCTCCTCACCGACGCACACCTCGTCCCAGATGAGATCGTCCGCGCCGCGGCGACACTCCCGTTCCACGTCAGCCGTGAGCCGCGCCAGATCGTCGTCGCTCCACACCTGCCGCTGGATCGGCTCGTGCTTGCTCCCCTTCGAAGCCGCGAGGTTTCGTCCGTAGTGGACATACGCGACGTCGTAGGTCGCGAGCGTCTCACCGTGATCATCACGAAAGGTGTACCGCGTGACGACCTCGACGGATCGACCGCCGCCGAACCGACTCGGGCGAACGTTGGCCTGCGTCGTCTGCTTGGTCGTGTGGACCGGAGTATTGCGAAGCGTCGGACGGGGCCACTCCCATCGGTCCCACGCCCACACGGCATGGAGCCCGGGCAGCCCCTCTCCGCGCGAAGGCTCGCTCCGAAAGTGATTCGGGCCCTGATTGCAGCTGTAGAAGAAGGAGGGCGGTGCGAGGTTCGCCCCGTACCCGGTCTTCGCGGCGTACTCGGGCTCGCTCCAGAGAGGATTGTCGTCGCCGATCCCCCAGGCCCAGTGCCGGATCGGGTCGAGGCCAGCCTCGCTATGCCATTGCCGCTTGAGCGGAGCCTCGACTGAGCTTTCGACGTTCGCGACGAGCTTCTCGATCACCTCGTCCGTCAGCGTCGTCTCCGTATTCAGCTCGACTGTGGAGTTCGGGGGCATCGTCGCATTCTCCTTCTGGACGGCTCGCGTCGCCCTATGCAGCCCGGCTCGCCCGATAGCGAAGCGGCAGCTTCTTCAGACCCACCACAAAGCTGGACTGGATCTGCTCCGGCTCCCCAGCGAGCTCGAGCGATTCGATCCGGCCGACGAGTTCGTGCAAGAGCGCGCGCTGCGACGCGCGTGCCAGGTGGGAGCCGAGGCAGAAGTGCTCGCCGATTCCGAACCCGAGGTGTGGATTCGGCTTGCGGTCGACGCGGAAGGTGAACGGGTCTTCGAAGACCTTTTCGTCGCGATTCGCGGAACCGTAGAAGAGCACGAGGTTGTCGCCCTTGCGGAGTTGCTGGCCGTGGAAGTCGAGATCCTCCGCCACAACCCGTTTCATGTAGTTGACCGGCGAGGTCCAACGCACGATCTCTTCGACGGCGCTGGGGATCAGCTCTGGATTGCGCTTGAGCTTCTCGAACTCGCCAGGGTTCCGTGCCAAGGCGCAAATTCCACCGGCCAGTGCATTCTTGGTGGTGTCGTGTCCGGCCGAGAAGGTGATCAGGTAGTAGCCGAGGGTCTCCATCAGGCCCATGGGCTCGCCATTCACCTGACCGTTGGCAAGCAGGCTCGCCAGATCGTCCCGCGGGTTCTCGCGCCGATCCTGGATGATCCCGCTGAACAACAGGAAGAACTCCTTCCCCAGCTCCTCGACCGCCTTGAGCCGGTCTTCGCCCTCGCGCCGAAGGTCCTGATCGTCCGCGCCAAAGAGCTCGTTGGTGAGCCTGAGGATCTGGGGCTCCATCTCTCGGGGTACACCAAGGATCGTCGAGAGCACGCGAAGCGGGTGCGCGGCGGCGATGTCGTTCGCGAACTCGCACTCGCCGTCACCCCCGCTGGCCTTCTCGACCAGTTGGTCCACCAGATTGCGCGCGCTCTCCTGTACCACGGGGTCGAAGCGCTTGACGCCTCGCGGCGTGAACGCGGGTACGGCAACCTTGCGGAACTCGCGATGCTCGGGCGGGTCCATCCCGATGATCACGCGCATTGCCGCGACACCCTGGTTGCTTTCGAGGATGATCTTCTGCTCGCTGCTCTCCAAGACGATGCCGAAGCGGTTCAAGAACAGCTCGGGCTGTTTGGAGATCTCGCAGATGTGCTCGTGGTGCACGACGGGGTAGAAGGAGTCGAAGGCAGGGGGTTCGCAGAAGTGCAGATGATCGAGCTGGCGAAGCTCGGTCCATTGGTCATGGGGAATGCACGTTCGCCGTAGGCGCGCGGTGAGATGAGATCGAGTCCATTGACGTTGGTCATGTGGTCTTCTCCCAGGCAGCCGGGCCCTCAGAGAGGGCACCGCTCATTCAGCGTCGCCACGTTCGAATAGTGGATCTTCTTCTGATCGGTGGCTGCGATTCCGTTGAGCTCCTCCAGGATGTCTCGCGGGTGCTTCAGCCCCTCCATGTGGGGCCAGTCCTCCTGCGGTCGATCGGTTGTCCCGCGCGGCGGTAAACTAGTATCATGGTTTAGGGAATCCGCAAAGCGGCCCCCGCGGAAGGAGGTTCATGTACCCGGGACATCACGCCACGACCTGCCCGGAGAAGGCCGCGGCCATCCAGGCTCGCACGGGGGAGGTACTCACCTACGGCGAGCTGGACGCTCGTTCGAACCAACTGGCCCAGCTCTTCTGGGCCGAGGGGCTGCGCCGCGGCGACCACGTGGCGGTCTTCCTCGAGAACCACCTTCGGTACTTCGAGGTCTTCTGGGCCACGTTCCGGTCCGGCCTCTATCTCACGACGGTGAATCGCTACCTGACCGGGCCAGAAGCCGGCTACATCGTGAGCGATTGCGGCGCGCAGGTGCTGGTCTCCTCGCGTGCGCTGCACGAGGTGGCGGCCGAGATCCCGGGGTACGCACCCGGCTGCCGGCGCTTCCTCGTGGTCGACGGCGCGCCCGAAGGCGCAACGGATCGTTTCGAGGCCTACGAGGCGGCCATCCAAGAGTTCTCTGCGGAGCCCCTCGAAGAAGAGCCCCTCGGCGAGTTCATGCTCTACAGCTCGGGGACCACAGGGCGGCCGAAGGGGATCACACGACCGTTGTCGAATCGGCCGGTCTCCCGTGGTCTGGCGATGAACCCCGTGTTGAAGACGCTCTTCCAGGTCGATGAAGACACGGTCTATCTCTCGCCGGCGCCCATGTACCACTCGGCGCCGATCGGATTCTGCTCGTCCGTGCAATCCCTCGGTGGCACGGTGGTCATGCTGGATCGCTTCGATCCCATCGAGGCCTTTCAGGCCATGGAGAAGCACGCGGTCACCCACAGCCAATGGGTCCCGACGATGTTCACGCGGATGCTGAAGCTTCCGGAGGAGGAGCGCGCCGGCTTCGAACTCTCTACGCACCGCGTGGCGATCCACGCCGCGGCCCCCTGCCCGCGGAAGGTGAAGGAACAGATGTTCGACTGGTGGGGCCCAATCCTGCACGAGTACTACGGCGGAACCGAGCTGAACGGCCTGACCTACGTCGGGCCCGAGGACTGGCTCGCGCATCCGGGCACCGTCGGTCGCGCGGTGATGGGGACCCTCCGCATTTGCGACGAGAACGGCGACGAACTCCCGGCCGGCGAGCCCGGGATCGTCTACTTCGAACGCGACAAAGCGCCCTTCGAGTACCACAACGACGCCGAGAAGACGCGCAGCGCACAGCACCCGAAGCACCCCGGCTGGACCGCACTCGGCGACGTCGGCTATGTCGACGACGACGGCTTCCTCTTCCTCACGGATCGAGCGTCGTTCATGATCATCTCAGGGGGCGTCAACATCTATCCCCAGGAGATCGAGAACGAGCTGATCATGCACCCCAAGGTGGAGGACGTCGCTGTAGTCGGCGTGCCGCACCCGGAATTCGGAGAAGAAGTGAAGGCCGTCGTCCAGCTCGTTGCGGGCGTAGATGCAGACGAGCCTTTGGTAGAAGAGCTGATGGCCTTTGCGCGGGAGCGCCTCGCCGCCTACAAGTGCCCGCGCTCGATCGACTTCGAGGCCGAACTTCCGCGCTTGCCTACGGGCAAGCTCTACAAGCGGATCCTGAAGGACCGCTACTGGGGCAACAAGGACAGCCGGATCGTCTGAGCGCGGAGCGTCACAATGAAAGAAATCGAAATCGGGGCACGAGGCATGACCTTCCAGGCCCTGGCTGCCGGGCCGGAAGATGGCCCCCTGCTGCTCCTGCTCCACGGCCTGCCCCGCAACCGTTGGGAATGGCACCACCAGATCCCCGCCATGGCCGAGATGGGTTTTCGTACCGTGGCGCCCGACCTGCGCGGGTTCTGCCCGGGCGCCAGGCCGGAGGGCGTCCGGGCCTACCACCTGAAGGAGTATGCGCAGGACGTCCTCGAGATCGCCGACACAATCGGTCAGGCGGGGCGCCCCTTCCATCTGATGGGGACGAGCATCGGCGCGACGATGGCCTGGTGGCTCGCCGCGAGGCACCCGGATCGCGTCGCGACACTGGTCTGCATCAACATCCCCCACCCCGGGGCCCTCGCCGAGGGCCGGTCGAAGACTGGAACGAGCGCGGAGGGGCAGGGCGCGAAGTTCGACTACATCCGCGAGTCCGCCCGGGAGGGCAACGAGCGGAACATGTTCGAAGCGATGTTGGCCACCCAGGGCGTGTCGCCCGAGGAGAGCGAGCCCTATCGGAAGGCGCTCGATAGCGACGAAGCGCTCCGCGCCGTCTACAACTACTACCGCGCCATCCCGTTGTGGTTCAAGGAACGTCTCGATCCGGTGCCGATGCCAACGCTCTTCATCTGGCCCACTGGATCGCAGAACGTCGCAAACGCTTCGGTCGAGGCCAACGCGAGGTGGGTGAAGGGCCCCTACCGCTGCGAGATCGTCGAGGATGTCCATCAGCCCGCCCTGCAAGCGGCCCCGGAGCGGTTGACCCCCCTGTTGCTCGAGCATCTCTCAGAGCACGCAGGGTGACGCGCCCCGCTCGCAACGCCGCCCTGGCCCGATCCGATTCGCCGTCGTTCGTGAGGCGCAGCCTCACTCTCTCCCCAATCTCTTCATCTCCTTGTAAAGGACCACATCCCGCAGTAATCCGACCCGGACGCGGGCGACCCGGGCAAGGGATCGCTTGCCGCGTCCGATTCGGTCGATTGCCACGCGTATGCCGAAGGCCTTGAGAAGTCTGCGCTTTTCGTCGCGCCGCAAGTCCCGCCAGGACGAGAACACATCCACGAGCGCTGCTACTGCGTCGGAGTCGATCTCGATCGCGTCGGACGCGATGGTGAGGGCCTCCAGCGAGCGGATTTCGGCGTCAATAGCTTCGGTTCGCCGCCGAAGCTCCCGCAGGTCGATCACGGTTGCTTCGAAAGCATCCACGACTCGCCGCCTCCGGTTTTGAAGCTCTGCGATTCGGCGGGCTGCTTCCCGGGGGCGCGTCGTAGCCGTCTGGTCTTCCTCGCGACGGCTCTCTTCGATGAGGTGGCAGAGCGTGTCCAGGTCCCCGAGGACGCGTTCGAGCGCTGCATTGGCGGCTTCATCGATCTTTGTCCGCGAGATCTGGCCGAAGTCACACGCCTTGCGGGCGGAGTGGTAGCAGCGATAGGACCAGTAGGCGTGGCGGCGATCCTCCAGCACCCGCAGGAGCGAGCCACAGCGCCCACATTCGGCAAAGCCGGCGTAGTCCGCGGGTCGCTCTTCGAGAGCAGGTAGCTGGGGCCTGGCGCCGCGAAGCTCTACGAGCCTGGTTTGGGCTGTAGACGCTCACTCAGAAGCGTAGAAATCTGATCATTTGGCCGGGGGGCGACGCAGTCCGCCGTTCCGGATTCCGATTCAGATCTTCCGGGTCGAAAGGTCCTTGACCCAGGGCGAACGCCCTCCCGGCTCGACCGGAG
>JAAETT010000575.1 GCA_024228115.1 bacterium | reverse complement strand
CCTGGACGTAGTGGATGGGGAGCAGGGGATGAGTCTCGGGTAGATTCGTGAAGCACGCCTGGAGCTGGCAGCCCATGGAAGGGCCGACGGCGAGCCAGGTGCGCGCGCACATGGCTCGGCGTGGGCTCTTCAATGGGCTGCTAGCTTCAGGCGAGCTTCACGAATCTACCCGAGACTCATCCCATGCTTCGAATCCTCTACGTCGAGGACGATCCGACCGCCCGCGAGTACATCCACAAGGGCCTCGCCGAGCGGGGCTATACGGTGGACGTGGCCGCGGACGGGAAGGAGGGCCTCGAGAAGGCGCTTCGCGGGCCCTTCGACCTGTTGATCCTGGATGTGATGCTGCCCGGGTCGACCGGCTTCGACATCTTGAGGGAGGTCCGCGAGCGGGAGATCGATACGCCCGTGCTCTTCCTGTCCGCGAGAGGTGAAGTCGCCGATCGCATCGAGGGCTTGAACCTGGGTGCCGACGACTATCTGGTGAAGCCCTTCGCCTTCGCGGAACTGCTGGCCCGCATCCAGGCGGTTGCCCGTCGCAGCCTGGCCGAACCCGATTCGGGCCAGCTCGCGATTGCGGACCTGGTGCTCGATTTACGCCGCCACGCAGTCGAGCGAAGCGGACATGCGATCGAACTCACCCCCAAGGAGTTCTCGCTTCTCGAGTACCTGATACGCAACGAGAGCCACGCGGTGTCGCGCGGAATGATCACCGAGAAGGTCTGGGGCTACGGCTTCGACAGCTACTCCAACCTGATCGACGTGCACATCAACCACCTTCGCAAGAAGCTCGATCAGGACTTCGAGCCGAAGCTGATCCACACCGTCAAGGGTGTGGGCTACGTGCTCGAGGTTCGCGGCGCGTCCGAAGCGTGACACATCGGATCTCCATCGGGGTCCAGTGGACCCTTCGGTACACCCTGGCCTTGCTGGTGACGGTCTCGGCATTCGGGATCTTCACGTACACGCAGATCGCCGGGCGCACCGAGAGTGACGCCCGGTTGGTGCTCGAGTTGCAAGTGAACGAGGTAGCGGTTCACGCTGCGGCCGCAGAGCCCGACGAGATGGTCGAGACCATCGAGCGCGGAATCGCCAGCGCGGATCAGGAGCTGAAGCTCGGCTTTGCACTCTTCGACGAGGATGGGGAGTTGATCGTGGCCCGGGGTTCGTTGGCGCGCTACCCCACACCGCTCCCGGCTGGCGTCCTCGCTGGTGAAGACCAATCCGGTGCCAGTCAGGTGGAGGTCGGCGAGAACTATCCCTACCTGGTCATGGCGATTCGCGCGTACCCGGGCTTCGTTCAGGGCGCGCTCTACACCCGCCCCTTCGTGCGCAACGCTCGTGATGTCCGGGATATCTACCTCTACTCACTTCCCGTGCTGCTTCTGCTGACGGCTGGGCTCGGCTACGGGCTTGCCCGCGGAAGCCTGCGTCCGCTGGCGGAAATGAATGCCACCGCACGACGGATTTCAGGGACCAATCTCGAAGAGCGCATTCCGACGAGCGGTTCCCGGGACGAACTCGACGAGCTGGCGACGACACTGAACGACATGATCGCTCGAATTGGCCGTAGTGTGGAGCGCACCCGGCGCTTTTCCGGGAACGCTGCGCACGAACTTCGGACGCCGCTGAATGCGTTGCGTAGCCGCCTCGAGGTCACCCTCGAGCAGCCCCGGGATGCCGAGGAAGCCAGGAAGGCGCTGCAGGAAACCGCTGCCGAGGTCGAAGGGCTTTCCGACGTGGTGCACGCCATGATGCGCCTGGCCCAGTCCGAAGCCGGGCTCGCGCCGGAACAGCGCAGCTCCGTGGATCTGCAAGCGCTGCTTCGTGAGGTCGTCGAATTCTTCGCACCCCTCGCCGAGGAGGCGGAGGTAGAGATCGTGACGCATCTCGATGCCCCGGCCCAGTTGCCCGGCGATCCCTCCTGGCTGCACGAGCTCTTCGCAAACCTGTTGGACAACGCCATCAAGTACACGCCTGCCGGCGGCCGGGTCGACTTGACGGTCGAGCGAACGGATGAGGCGTTGATCGTCCGCGTTCAGGACGACGGGATCGGGGTTCCCCAGGAAGACCTCACGCGAATCTTCGAACCCTTCCATCGCGTGGGAGATCGCAGCACGGCGCCCGGGGTCGGTCTGGGCCTGCCGATCAGCCGCGAGATCGCCCGTGCCCATGGGGGCGATCTCTGGGTCGAAAGCCAGGTCGGCGAGGGCGCAACCTTCGTCGTCCGCCTGCCCCAGAGCTAAGAAGTCAACCAGCGGGGACGGGGTTTACAATTGACTTGTTGAAAGGGGGCTTTGCCCCCTTTCAACAAGTCAATTGTAAACCCCGTCCCCGCTGGTTGACTTCTTAGTCGAGGCGTTTT
>JAAETT010000574.1 GCA_024228115.1 bacterium | reverse complement strand
GTGATGAGTTACGTGGACGGACACAACGATGATCCCACTCCCTTCGTCTGGTCCAAGACAGCAGAAGAGATCATCGAAAAGGTTGGCAGAGCCAGGCGCGCGCTGGATAATGCCCCAACAGCGTGAATCACATCACTAGAAAAGCCATCTCACTCAGCAGGACGGGCCAGTCAGAAATGGGATCCAAGAAGAAGACCGAAACGCCGGGAAAGGAAAAGCTGTCGCGGGGTGCCTACGAAGACAAGCTTGACGAGCTTCAGCTGGAGCTCGTCAAATTGCAGGAATGGGTCAAGGAAAAGGGCCTCAGGGTCGTCGTCATCTTCGAAGGAAGGGACGCAGCGGGAAAAGGTGGAACGATCAAGCGGATCATGCAGCGGCTCAACCCACGCGTTTGCCGCGTCGTTGCACTCGCGACACCGACCGAACGCGAAAAGACGCAATGGTACTTCCAGCGCTATACAGCGCATCTCCCCTGCGCAGGCGAGATCGTGCTCTTCGACCGCAGCTGGTACAACCGGGCCGGTGTGGAGCGGGTGATGGGCTTTTGTACCGAGCCTGAGTACGAGGAATTCCTGCGCTCATGCCCCGAGTTCGAGCGCATGCTGGTCCGCGGCGGAACCCAGGTCATCAAGTACTGGTTCTCGGTCAGCGGGGACGAGCAGGAACGGCGCTTCCAGAAGAGGAATACGGATCCCGTCCGCCGCTGGAAGCTGAGCCCGATGGATCTCGAATCACGGGCCAAATGGGTCGAGTACTCCGTCGCGAAGGACATCATGTTCGCCCACACGGACATCAAGCAGGCGCCCTGGTACGTGGTGGAAGCCGATGACAAGAAGCGGGCGCGACTGAACTGCATCAGCCATCTGCTCAGCCTCATCGACTACGAAGACCTCAGCCCCGGCCCGATCGACTTGCCGCCGCACGTCGACGCGGGCGGCTACGTCCGGCCACCGCTCACCGACCAGAACATCATCCCGGACATCATGCCGTAGCTGAGGCTCTCAGGACCAGAACACGGTCGAAGACCGTCTCGAAGAGCTGCGCTTCATGCATGCCATCCCATAGCTCGAGATCGAGGTCCTGCGAGGAGCAGAGTTCGATCTCCACCCTTTCAGCGGTCGAGGTCGTCCGGATCTCTTCCACGCGTTGCTGGTGGCTCCGGTCGAGAGCGTCGGCCAGGCGAAGGATGGTCGCGAGCCGACGAACGAGACGGACCTCGGACCGCGAAAGCTCGCTCATGGCCGGATGACTCGGATCCGGTGGACTACGGCGGTGAAAGCGTGCCACACAGGCGGCCAGCTTCCGTTCCCGGTCGACCAATCCCAGGATTTCCGTGTTCTGGATCAGGTACTGCCCATGTCGGTGATGCCGCTGGAAGCCGACGGCCTTGCCCACGTCATGCAGCCACGCCGCAACCTCGAGAAGTGATCGCGATTCCATGGGCAGCCCATGGACAGGCCCGAGTTCGTCGAAGAGCTGGAGCGCCAACCGCGCAACCTCTCGGCCGTGCGCCTCTTCGAAATCGAATCTTCGCCCGACGCGAATCGCCTCGTCCGCGAGAAGACGCTCCCTGGGTTGGATTCGCTCTCGGTCCTGGAGATCGACCAGGATTCCGTTTCGCAGACCCCGGTTGACCGCAACGACCGAGGAGAGACCCAGTGTGACCAGCAGCGATTCCAATATCACTGCCCCGGCCACGATGATGTCCGCCCTGCGCTCGGTGAAGCGCTCCAGACGCTCGGCAGATTTCATGGCGATGAGTTTCCGCAAGGCCACGGCGAGATCCTTCGTATCGGCTTGGGTCGACTCGCCCTCGCATGCGAATTCAGTCACCGCTCGAATCGTTCCTGAGGAGCCGAAGACCACGTCGGGAGCCTCTTGGATCGCGTCTCCGATGCCCTCGCTGAACGCCTGCTTCGCGTAGGCTCGCATCAAGGCGACCTTCTTCTTGCCAACTCCCTCCGCGGCTCCGAATCTCTCGGTCAGCTGCACGCTTCCGAGTGCCACACTCCAAAGCCGGGTGGGCTGGCCACCGCTGGCCAAAGCGACTTCCGTGGATCCGCCACCGATATCGAGGACCAGTGCCTGTTCATTGGCCGGGCGACCCTGGCAAACACCCAGGCAGATCAGGCGCGCCTCTTCTCGTCCCGAGATCACCTCGAGTCGAATGCCGGCCTGCGCCCGAATCCGCTGCAACACGGCATCCGCATTCCGGGCGTTTCGAAGCGCGCTGGTGGCAACGGCTCGCACCTCCGCGTCATGGCGCTCGCAACGCGACGCGAAACGCTGGAGCGTTCCGACGAGGCGATCCGCCACGACGTCGCTCATGATCCCTGACTCGAAGACCCCGGCGCCCGGCCGAACCGGCGCTCGCTCGAAGTGAATGGGCTCGAGAACGCCGTCGGGATGAGCTCGAACGACTTCCAGCCGCACCGCGTTGGTGCCCACATCGATGGCTCCGAGTACTCGGGCCTTCTCCGACAACCGATCCATCCCCATCTCCCGTCCAATATCATCGCGCTTGCCGGCCCCATGCGCGAGTGCCGCACCAGGCGACACTGGCGCGCGGCCTACTCGGCGTCGCGCAGGGCTCCGAGCTCCTGCCTCAGCTTTCCACCTTTCTGGGCCTGGGCTGCGATCACCTCCAGCTTCCGAAGAATCTCTCCGCGCTTTTCCTCGTCCGTCTCCCCATCCAGCTTTTCGCGCAACGCAGACTCTTTCAGTTCGAGCTTCTTCAGGATCTTCTCGAGGGATTTGTATTTGGCGACCTGGGCGCGTTGATCCGCGCTCAACAGCGCCCGGATCTTTCGAAGCAGTTTCTTCGTCTTCATCGGGTCGCTCCCTGATCGGCCATGGCGCCAATCTCATCCTCGTCGAGAACGAGGCTTCGCTGGGCGTCTCGCAATCCGCCGTCGTGCACGGCGAACAGGGTCTGCCCGAGCTCGATCAACCGCTTGCAGATCCGGTAGGCATACCGGTAGTCCTTGATGAGGGAAGTCGCGGCCAGGGCTGAAATCCGATCCGTGCCCACCAGGTCGCCCAACGTTTCGTTGGCCCGGAGGTCTTCCTGCTTGTTGGCCACCTTCGTATCGTTCAGGGAGAGAATAGCCAGTCGGTCATCACCAGACCGGCGAATGGTTTCGATCTCCCGCACGACGTAGCCGATTCTTCGCTGAATCTCCTCATAGGCAGCGCGAATGTCGGGATTCTCCGAGACGATCTCGACCTTCAGGTTCTTCTGGAGATGCGCAACGCCCTTGATGGCTTCGACGAGTCCGCGCCCTGCCACTCGAATCGCGAGCAGATCCTCGGCATTTTCCGGCTGGGCGCCCACCTGGGCCCGGCTGATGAACTCCAGGATCGAAGCGTAGATGGATTTGATGCTCTGCTCGTATTGTTCCTGGATCCGCTCATCGAAATGAGCCCCTTCAATACCCTCGAGCGGTTCATCGGCCAAGACGTCCCGCCGCCGCAATCCCACACCATGAACGATCAGTTCCAGCGCCTTGTCGTAGAGCCGGACAGTCTCCTTGCGTGCGGCTTCGATCGCAGCATCAGGGAAACCGATGGCCGCTTCATTCAGGTACTTCGGCCGCTCGAACACCGGAGTCGGAGTCGGCATCCAACGCTCGAGCGCTGGCACCAGAGGTCCGATGAACGGCACCATGATCAGGATGCCCATCGAATTGAAGACACTGTGGAACGTCGCCAGCTTCAGGGTGTAGTCCGTTGGCGCAATCCCCAGCAGGTTGCTCAACCAATCGACCAGCACCATGAGCTGGGTGATCCCTGCAATGGCAATGAGCCCGGTCACCAGATTGAAGATCAGATGAGCACCGGCAAGCCGCTTTCCCTGGACGTTCGCGCTCATGGATCCCAGGATGGCCGTGATCGTCGTACCCACGTTGGAACCGATCGCAACCGCCAGGGCGTTCTCATACGTCACCTGATTCGCGGCCAACGCCGTGATGATCAACACGAGCGTCGCATGACTCGATTGCATCACCACCGTCGCCGCGATTCCGATCGCCACGAACAGGAAGACACCGAGGTACCCCTCCACGGCATAGCTGGCCAGGTCGATGCCTTGCTTGAACGCCTCGAAGCCCTCCTTCATGTGATGAATCCCAAGGAAGAGGAATCCGATTCCCGCGAGCACGTAGCCGAACCCGTGCAGCGATTTCGATTTCTGGAAGATCAGAATGACGCCGAAGACGAGGATCGGCATGGCGTAGGCGGAGAGCTTCACCTTGAGGCCAAACCCCGCCACGAGCCAGGCTCCCGTGGTCGTCCCGAGATTGGCTCCGAACACGATCCCGATTCCCGCCGCGAGGCTGAGCAGCTCGGCACTCAGGAAAGAGATGGTGATCACCGACACCAACGAGCTCGACTGCATGAGCGTCGTGGTGACCGTTCCGAACGCCAGGCTCTTCCAGAGACGATTCGTGGTGCGCTGGAGCACCCGCTCCAGGGCTCCGCCCGTGAAGGCCTGGAAGCCCTGCTCCATGGCGATCATCCCGAACAGGAAGATCGCCACACCCGACGCAATCTCCTTGAAGTCCGGGCTGACCCAGAAGCCATAGGCCAGAACCAGCAAGATCGTCGGTAGTAGAATTCTACGTATCATCGAATCCAGCTCGGCCCGCCCGTCGTTCCCGCTTCACGACGATCGGCTCCCTGCCTGGCAGGCTAACGAAAATGCTCGCAATGCGTCGCCTACGGAACGATGTTGCGCGGAATCATCATGCCCCGAATCGTGAAGAACAGCAGAGCCGACAGGAGTCCCGCGGCCGGCACCGTGATGACCCATGCCGCCGCGATCTTCAGCAATGCAGAGCGCTTCACGAGTTCCTTGCGATAGACCTTTCGCAGGTCCCTTCTCTCCCGCTTCGTCAGCTCGGCCGTCGCCGTATGCTGTTTCAGCTGCGTGAGCATCACGCGTTTTTCCTCGATCGAGGCTGCCTCGAACTCCGCCATGAAAGCCTCGACCTCTGATTGATCCTTGCCCGCATGGTGGTGCTCGATCTCTTGAATCGTATTCGCATAGTTCGTCTTCAGGTACTCGCGGAGGAAGCCGACGCCGAACACACCACCCACAGCGATATGGGTGGAGCTGACCGGCAGGCCCAGCTGTGACGCGATGATGACGGTGATTGCCGCCGCCATGGCGATGCAGAAGGCGCGCATTTGATCCAGCTCGGTGATCTCCGAGCCGACGGTCCTGATGAGTTTCGGGCCGAACAGCGCCAGCCCGAGCACGATGCCGAGTGCGCCGACGGCCATCACCCAGACGGGAATCGAGGCTTTCACGGCGACCCCGTGATTTGCGACGGAATCAGCGATCGCAGCCAGGGGACCGACCGCATTGGCCACGTCATTGGCTCCGTGGGCGAAGCTCAGCAGTGCCGCCGCAAAGATCAGGGGGACCGTGAACAGGGAATTGATGCTGCCTTTCTCGTTGGGCAACGGTCGCGCGTACCTGGCAATGAGCGGCTTGACGGCCAGATACGCGACGCCTGCAGCCACGAGTCCGAGGCCTCCGGCCTCGGCGAAATCCACCTTGATGACCTTCTTCAGGCCTTTCAGGATCAGATAGGTGCTGAACGCCAACACCATCAGCGAGATCATGATGGGAACCATGCGCCGCGCCGATTCGATCATGTTCTTCTTGTACGTGATGGTGTGCTTCATCCAATACAGGAAGCCGGCAGCAATGACGCCTCCGATCACCGGCGAGATGACCCAGCTCGCAGCGATCGCCCCGAAACGCCCCCAGTTGGCGATCTCCATGCCACCTGCGGCGATCCCGGCCCCCAGGACCCCACCCACGATGGAGTGTGTCGTCGATACGGGCGCACCAATCGCCGTCGCGAGGTTCAGCCAGATGGCGGCTGCCAGCAGCGCCGCCATCATGAGCCAGATGAAGACATCGCCATTCGGGATCAGGGAGGGGTCGATGATCCCTTTCTTGATGGTGCTGACGACATCACCGCCGGCCACCATGGCGCCCATGGCCTCGAAGATCGCTGCGATGACGATTGCACCGGTCAGCGTGAGTGCCTTGGAGCCTACGGCCGGGCCAACGTTGTTGGCCACATCGTTCGCACCGATGTTCATGGCCATGTACCCGCCGATCATCGCCGCAATGACCAACTCGATGCTGACCGGGGAATGGATGCCCGACACGAAGAGCATGACGCCGACGATGAACAGCAGCACCGATCCGAACCGGAACATCTCCCTGCGCCCGAAGCGTGTGGCATTCTCGATGCTCTGAAGACTGTCGAATTCCATGAACGGCTCCGAAGAGAACTGGTCCAGGGATGTCACGGGACCGACCCAGCCGCACGTTCGGCTGAACTCCGCTGGACGAATCGATGGGATGAGGGCGCGGCGACCGCGAATGGAGCGTCCGCCAACCGGCCTACTCGATCCGAAACCGCAGTTCGTAGAGGAGCAAGTCCCGTGCCGCCCCTCTGCGCCCTCTCATGCCGCAATAGCCATCTACGTTGGGGAGATCGGCCCCGCTGCGGTCCACGAAGGGCCTGATGGGACGCCGGCGAGCTCTGAGGCGAGATCTATTCGATCAGGAATCGAAGAGCGGCGGTTGGAGCGCTACGAAGCCTCGCTTGGTGTTCGTGGCCATCGCTTCGGGGAGTGATGCGATCTCGCCCGCCAATGCGCGCGCTGTGTCCAACAGATCGGCCGGCTCGACGACGCGGTTCACGAGCCCGATCCGCAGGGCCTCCTCTGCGTCGTAGATCCGCCCTGTCAGACACATCTCGCGGGCGGCTCCCGCTGACATGACGTCTCTCATCAATTCATAGACCGCAGCCGCACCGAAGCGCACCTGGGGCTGTCCGAAGATCGCCGTCGTCGATGCGAGACGGAAATCGCACATGGCCGCCAGATCGCAACCGCCGCCAAGCGCTGGGCCATTGACCGCGGCAATCAGGGGTTTCGAGAAGGTGTAGACCCGATGGTGATAGGCGGCCGCATCCGCAAAGACCTCGGCCATCTCCCCGCCCGAAAGCTCAGAGCGATCGAAGCCCGCACAGAATGACGGCGGCGCACCGATGAGAACGACCGCGCGCACAGCATCGCTCTTCTCGAGGGCGTCGAAGCGCGCCACAAGTTCCCCACGCATTGCACGGGAAAGAGCGTTTCTCTTGGCGGGCCGATTCAGCGTCAACAGCGCCACGCCTTCCGCCTCTTCCAGCATCGTCAATGCATCCGTCATATCCATCTCCTCACTACGAGACCTGGCAGAACTCCGACTCGACTCCACCCAGCATCCAACCTGCAGTATCGCGCACGGTCTCCGAGTCTCATCAGGCATCCCCCAGGAGGACGCGTGGACGGATCGCCCGTCCGCTGGCCAGGGCGTCGAAGGCTTCGTTCACTTTGTCGAGCGGATAGTCGGGGCCGGTCATGGGCTCGATGTGAAGCCGGCCCTGGGCAACAAGCGCGAAGAGATGCGGGAAGTCTCGCTGTGGGTCCATGGAGCCGTAGATCGAGCCACGGAGCGTCTTGTCGAGCAGGAGCGAGATGATGGGAACGCGGATCTCTTCTGCAAAACCCGTCAGCCCTGCCACGATGGCGCGGCCACCGGACGCAAGGGCGTCGAAGGCCTGCCGCGCTACAGCGCCACTCCCTACGGCCTCCACCGCGACATCGACCCCACCTTCGATCAAGGCATGGATCGCAGCAACCGGATCCCCATCATTCGGGGAGACGAGATCCGTGGCACCCAGGCGCCCCGCCAGCTCCAGGCGGGAAGCATTCGGCTCGATGGCAATGATCCGCGACGCGCCCGCCACCCGGGCGGCTTGCACCGCGGAGAGTCCGACGCCGCCACAACCAAAGACCGCCACGGCTTCGCCCCATCCCACATCGCCCGTGTTGGCCGCCGCCCCGAAGCCCGTCGAGACACCGCAACCCACGAGGCAGGCAGAACCGAACGGAACCTGCTCGGGAACCGGCACGACCGAACCCGCCGGTACGACGACGAGCTCCGCGAGGCCTGACACGTTCATGTAGCGGCCGAGTTGTACGCCGTTCAGGGCAAGCGAGCCGTCCTGGGCGTTCGTGGTGATGCCGGCGCACACGTGCGCGCGTCCTGCCCGACAGGCGCGACAGCGGCCGCAGCGCGGCGTCCAGGCAATCACCACTCCCTGACCCACGACGGCCGGCTCGCCGACCCCCGGCCCGACGGATTCGATGCGGCCTGCGGCTTCGTGGCCCAGCACGGCCGGGAAACCGATGCCCTCTCCGCTCCGCCATACATGCAGATCGCTCGCACAGATCCCACATGCAGCGATCCGAACGCGGACCTCGCCCGGGCCGGGTTCGCGCACGGCAACCTCTTCGATGCGCAGAGGCTCACCCGGCGCGTGCGCAACGGCGGCTCGCGCCATCACGCAGCCGCTCACGAGGCCTCTCCCGGCAGCAACGCCAGGCGCACCGGATCGTTCCGGTGGTTTGCTAGATCATCGAGGGCCTCCGCGGCCCGTTCGAGCGGGTAGCGGGCCGTAATCGAGCCCGAGAGGTCGAGCCTTCCCGAAGCCGCGAGTTCTACGACCCGTTCGAGTTCCGCGCGTGTGTAGCCCATCGAACCGAGCACCCCGATCTCCTTGCCGACGAACGCGACGAGTGGCCCCAGTTCCGGTGATTCCATCCCTACGCCGCCGACGATGACACGTCCGCCTCGAGCTACCGAGGCCATCGCGAGCTCGACCGAATCCTTTCTTCCGGCGTACTCGATCACCAGCTCGGGCCCGCCGCCACCGGCGGCCTGGCGGATGGCCTTGCGAGCGTTCGCCGCCGTCACATCGACCGTGGCATCCGCGCCCGCTTCCTGCGCCCGGCGCAACGCACCCGGACTGGCATCGCATGCGACGATGGTCTTCGCTCCGAGCAACCGGGCGAGCAGGATCGCGTGGTACCCCACACCGCCACAGCCGATCACGGCAATCCTCTCCCCTCCCGTGATCCCCGCGCGGGTCGCGACGGCGTGGAAGGCCGTCGCGACCGCATCCGCGAGGATCGCACCGTGCTCGAACGGAACACCTTCGGGGAGCGGAAGCGCACAGGAAGCCGGAACCGTGATCTTTTCTGCAAAGGTGCCGTCCCGCGCCATGCCAAAGATCTGCGCACCCGGACAGAGCCCGAGGTGTCCCGCTTCGCATGCGGGACAGGTGCCACAGGTCTCGCTCGGGAGCAGCAACACCCGGTCTCCGACACCGCAGGTCGCAACGCCCTCCCCCAACGTATCGATGACGCCCGCGCCCTCATGGCCCATGATCACGGGCAGCTTGGGAACCGGGAGACGCCCGTGAGCCGCGTGCAGATCGGTTCCGCACACTCCCGCAGCCCGCACGGCCACACGCACCTGGCCCGGTCCAACCGGCGGTTCCGGCACCTCTTCGACCCGGAGCTTCGCCCCTTCATGGAGACGTACTGCCTTCATCGATCTTCCTCTCCGCTATTCGGCGCCGTGAACGCCGCGCTCCTGATCCTTCCACCACGGCTCGCGTAGCGCGCGGCGCAAGATCTTTCCGACACCGCTCTTGGGGAGCTCCTCGAGGACATCGACCGCCTTGGGCACCTTGAAGCGCGCGAGATGCTGCTTGCAGAAAGCGATCAGCTCTTCCGAATCCGCAGCCTGGCCGGGCCGCAACGTCACTGCCGCGCGAACGGCTTCGCCCCATTTCGCATCGGGAACCGGGAACACGGCGCATTCTGCCACCGCGGGATGCTCGGAGAGCTTCCCTTCGATCTCTGCCGGATAGACGTTGAAGCCACCCGTGATGATCTTGTCCTCTTTGCGATCTGCGAGGAAGACGTAGCCTTCTGCATCCATCCGACCCAGATCACCGGTGCGCAGCCAGCCGTGGTGCAGCCTCTCCCGGTCGAGATCGGGCCGCTTCCAGAAGCCGGGTGTCGTCCATGGCGCACACAAGCAGATCTCACCGATTTCTCCCTCTCCCGCTTCGGATCCGTCCTCAGCAAGGATTCGTACCTGGGCAAATGCTGGGCGCTCGCGGCCAACGGAGGTCAACCGCTCGCTACCGCTATCGAGAGCAGCAACGTGCTCCTCGGGGTCCATCCAGGTGTTGAGGGCGTAGGCCTCCGTCTGGCCGAAGCCTGTATAGAGGACGGGCCCCAGGCGTTCGAGCGAGCGGCGTACCAGAACAGGAGCCGTCGGCGCCGCCGCATAGACGACAGCCCGGAGGCACGAGAGGTCTGCGTCCGCGGCGTCCGGATGATCCAGGAGCATGCGGAGAAGCGTCGGGATCACCAGGATCATCGTGACCCGATGCTCAGCGATCGCACCCAGCATCGCCTTCGGATCCGCCGCCGGAAGAATCACGAGGGTCGCTCCTGCCACCCAGCAGGTATCCATCGCTCGTCCCCCGAAGTGACTCAGGGCAAGCTGACCTAGCAAGCGATCCTCAGGGCCCACCGCAAAGGATGTCGCCCACGAGCCCATCGCCGCCGCCACGCTGGCGTAGCTATGGGTGACGCCTTTCGGATGGCCGGTCGTACCAGAGGTGTAGAGAATCTGGGCCAGGGAATCGGGAGCGCGATCGACGAAAAGAGATCCCGTAGGAGTGGTGGCAGCGAGCTGCTCGAGATCCTTCGCAGCATCGCCGCACCCAAGGCCGAGGACTGTGGCTCGCCCGTCGGCCGCTTCGACCGCTCTGGGGAGGGCATCCGCCCCGAGCGCGATGACGAAACACGCTTCCGCGTCACGAACCATGAAGGCATGCTCGGTTGCCGTCAGCGCGCCCAGCAGCGGCACCAATACGCCACCTGCCCGGGCCACCGCAATCACCGTCTCGACGTACTCGATCCGATTCTCCTGGACGACGGCCACACGCTCACCAGGCTCGAGACCCGACCCGACGAGCGCTTGCGCGAGCTTCGTCGCTCGCTCGTCGAGTTCGCCATAGGTGCGACGACGCTCTCCATCGACCAGCGCCACCTGATCCGGCCAACGTCGTGCGGCACGCGCGGGGTAGTGTGAATAGGGATGAATCACGGGCGTCGCCGCTTCCGCTCGTCCGGCAGCGGACGATCTTCGGGGCCGTCGTAGTGCGCGCCCAGCGCATCGGGAATGATCCGCAGCGGCACGCCCTCGCGAACCTCCTCCGCGATATGGGCCAGCAGCGCCATGCCGTAGCTGAGCGCCCCGAGCCCTCCGATCACCAGCGGCTCGAAGCCGAGATCCGCAAGCAAGGCGCCAAGCGCACCCGCCAGGTTGATGGGAATCGGCCTGCCTTTGCGACGGGCCAGCTCGGCTTCGATCGCATCGAGGAGCTTGCCGTGCGCACCCCAACCCTCCTTCTCGATCGCGAGCCGTCGAACGGTCACAGCCCGTGGCTCCGCCTGCTTGTGCATCGGGTGGCCGAACCCCGGCACCGCGCCACGGCGTTCCAGCCATGTGTCGATGGCACGGGAAGCCGCTTCCTCCTCCGGTAGCTCCCACGCGACGCCCTCGACCAGCATCTCGGCCGGCTCCTGCGGCGAGCCCGTGACGGAGCCACTCGCCAAGATGCCACTCGCAAGCGCGGGCACCGGTGAATCCGGGAACGCCGAAGCGGTGAAACGCGCGGCACAAGCCGCGGAGCTGATGAACTGCTGATCCATCCCGCTGCGCAGCGCCAGGTCGAAGAGCGCAGTCTCCCGATCGTCCGGGAGCTCTCCGCGCAACAACAAGAAAGCAGCCTCGCTGTAGCCCAGGTGTTCGATCAGCTCTTCGATCGGGTAGCCGCGCACGCGGATCTTTCCGCTTTCCGCCCGACTGATCCCCGTCGTCCAGTAGTCACTCCAATCGCCAGACGAGACGTACTGACCCACGTGGCGACGCGGAGGCTTGGCCATCGTCTATCTCCCTTTGAACGCGGGTTTGCGTTTCTCGAGGAAGGCCCGCGGGCCCTCTTGTGCGTCTTCGCTTTGGCGCACCGGTTCCGCCAGCAGTTGCTCGAGCCGCAAGCCCTCTTCGAGCGGCCCCTCGAGCCCTCGCCAGACGGCGGCCTTCGCAGCTCGCACCGCCAACGGGCCGTTCTCCGCGATCGTTCTCGCGATGGCCAGTGCCTCGCCGAGTAGCTCAGCCTGCGGGACCACCCGGCTGACGAGCCCGATGCGTTCCGCTTCCGTCGCATCGATGCGCCGACCGGAGAGGATCAGATCCAGGGCGCGCTCGGGTCCGACCAGCCGGGGAAGGCGCTGGGTTCCCCCTGCTCCCGGGATGATGCCGCGCGTGACCTCTGGAAGGCCGAAGCTCGCGTTCTCGGAGGCGATGCGTAGATCGCAGGCCAACGCGATTTCCAATCCGCCCGCCAGGCAGAACCCATTCACGGCGGCAATCGTTGGCTTGTCGATCGTCAGATTCTTCGTGATACCTCCCAGGCCCGGCACCTGTTCCGAACGACGTAGGCGCTCCGACGGACTCAGCATCTTGTAGAAATCGCCGACCCCGCGGAGGTCGGCGCCCGCACAGAAAGCCCGCTCGCCTGCACCCGTCAATATCGCGACGCGCAACCCATCGTCGTCGCGAAACTGGATCCAAGCTTCGGTGAGTGCATCGCTCGTCTCGAAATCGAGGGCGTTGTGCACCTTCGGGCGATCGATCGTCAGGATCGCCACCGGCCCCTCCCGGTCGAAGCGAAGCGTCACGAGGTCTCCTTCTCATCACCGACCGGTGCGAAGCGTGGCAACATGAAATCCCCGGCGGGTTCGAAGCGAAGCTGCACCGGCATGTCGATCGCCACCTCCTCCGGCGCACAGCCCACGACGTTGGAGATCAACCGGGGGCCCTCCTCGAGTTCGATGAGCGCAACGACGTAGGGTGCCGGCATTCCCGGATGATAGGTCCGCCGATAGACCGCGAAACTGAAGACGTGCCCGCGCCCCGAGGCCGCTCGAGACGACATGCACGGAGACCAGCAGTCGGGACAGCACGGCCCGGCCGGCAGGAAGTAGTGCCCGCAATCGTCACAAGCGGAGAACTCGAGGGCTCCGTTTCGACAGGCCTCCCAGAACGGAGCGCTCAGCGCATCCGGTTCCGGCACCGGCGGTTGAACCTCAGACATGGGCATGGCTCCCGAGGACGAGGGTCGCGTGGGTATTCATGCCGAGTCCATGGCCCGAAACGAGGGCCGATTGAGCGCCCTTCACCTGGCGCTCGCCGGCCTCATGGCGCAGCTGACGCACGGCTTCGATGACGTGGAGCATTCCGCCCCCGTACCCCTCCGCAAGCAGCCCGCCGCTCGGATTCACGGGCAGACTTCCACCCGGCCCGATCCGGCCGCCCTCGACGAAAGGCCCCGACTCGCCCTTCTTGCAGAAACCGTAGTCTTCGAGCTGAAGCAGGACGACGATCGTGAAGCAGTCGTAGAGCAAGGCGACATCGATGTCCGAAGCGCTCAAACCCGCATGCCCGAGAGCCTTGGGGCCGCAGCGCGCCGCCGGAAGCGTGTCGAAGTGGTTCGGCGAGGTGTAGGTCGAAAGGCTGTGGGCCTGGGCGTGGCCGAGAATGGGAATGGCGGGGGCTCGCAGATCCGCAGCGCGTTCTCGGGTGGTCACGAGCACCGCGGCGGCGCCATCGGAAACGAGACAGCAATCGAGCTTGCGAAGCGGCTCGACCAACGAATCCGAGGCCAGGTAGTCCTGCATCGAAATCGGCTGCCGCTTCTGGGCATGAGGCGTGCGGGCCCCGTGGGCACGGGCTGCGATCGCCACCTCACCCAGCTGCTCGGCACGGGTTCCATGGCGATGCATGTGGCGTTGAGCTGCCAGGGCGTGCAGGCCGACGGCACCAAAGAAGCCAAAGGCCGCCTCGTCCCCGCGGCCGTATTCGAAGGAGCCCGCATTCGAAAGCGGGCTGTCCCCGTAGACGCAAAGGCACACGTCACACAGCCCGGCTTCTACGGCGAGCGCAGCGCGTGCTACGATCGCCACGCTTCCTGCGCCTCCGAGGATCTCGGATCCGGTGTAGTCGGGATCGAGGCCCAGTTGCGCGCCGAGTCGCAGGAAGTGTGGAGTGATGCCCTGGAGAATCCCCTGGCTCGGCCCGGGATCGGTCAGCAGACCATCCACATCCGCCGGCTGGAGGCCAGCATCGGAAACGGCGGCCGCTGCGGCCTCCGCTTCGAGATGCCATGCCGTGCGCCCCGCAAGCTTGCCAAATTCCGTGTGGCCAACGCCCGCAATGACGGCATGCCGGCTCACGCGGGGCCCGTCCGCATACGATGTTTGGCAATGATCTCCCGCATGATCTCGCTGGTGCCCGCCCCGATGCCCCAATTCTGCACGCCCCTGGAGCAACGTGCCACGTAGTTCTCCTGCATGAACCCGTAGCCCCCGAAGGCATGAGCACAATCGAGAATCAGCCCTCGGACGAGATCCGCGCCGATGAGCTTCGACATGCTGACGGTCAGATCGCCTTCGCGATCGCCAGAAGCCAGTTGCTCCGCTGCGCGATAGGTGAGCGCACGCGAGGCTTCGAGCTTGGCCATCCAATCCGCCATGCGGTGGCGCCAGACCTGCATCGAAGCAATCGGACGCCCGAAGGCTTTGCGCTCAGCGAGGTAGTCGAGCGTCTCGCCCAGGACGTCGTCACAGAGCGCATTCATCATCACGGAGAGCACGAGGCGCTCCCCTTGAAAGGCTCCCATCACATAGCGGAAGCCCCGGCCTTCTTCGCCGATCAGGTTGCGACGCGGAATGCGGACATCATCGAAGAAGAGCTCGGCCGTATCGCTCGAATGGAGATCGACCTTCTCGAGGCGCCGGCTGACCTGGAAGCCCTTCGCATCCGTGGGGCAAACGACGAGGCTCACACCATCGGGGCCCTCCCCACCGGTTCGCACTGCGAGGGTCACGAAATCGGCGCGCGCTCCGTTCGAGATGAAGATCTTCGAGCCGTTGATCACGTAGTCGTCACCGTCGATGATCGCGGTCGTCTGAAGGGAGGCGACATCGGATCCGCCACCCGGCTCGGACACACCGAGTGCAGCGATCCGCTCGCCTCGGATGGCCGGCACGAGCCATTCTTTGCGGAGTTCGTCACTGCCGTGATCGTGAATCACGGCGGTCGCCATTTCGCATTGCACGAGGAGCCCGACCACGCAGCCGATGTCGCGGCCGCGCACCAACTCCTCAACGAGGATTACCGTGTACCAGTAGTCGAGCCCGCTCCCCCCCCAGGTCGAATCGAAGCGGACACCCAGAAGGCCCAACTCTCCCGCCTTGCGAAAGAGGTCGTCGGGGAAGAACCCCTCTGCCTGCCACTTCTCTGCGAAGGGCCGGATCTCTTCGGCTGCAAAGCGGCGCACGCTCTCGCGAAAGGCTTCGTGCTCCGCGGTCCAGTTCGGAAATGCCATCGCTTTCTCCTGGGCGCCGCGAGCAGCGCCCGGCTATTCGGTGCCAGCCTTTGCGTTCGCGATTCCGCGCGCAAAGACGTCGTCCATCAGTCCGATGATCTCATCGAAGTCGTAGTCGCCGAGGCCAGCCGTCTCGCGTTCCACCAGGAAATTCCCGAGGTGGAACATGAGATAGGCAACCCGCTCCGGATCCATCGCCCGCAACGTCCCTTCCTCGACCCCACCTTCCAGAACCCGCCGAAGCAGATCGATGATCCGGCTCTCCTGATCCCGTGTGAAGGCGTGGGCCACAGGCTGCAGGCACATTTCCGAATCACCGGAGGAAGCCAGCCGGAGAACCGGATTGCGCGAATACGTTTCGCGGGTCACCTCGACGATGCGGCGGATCTTCCGGCGCGCCGTTCCCGGTGCCTCGAGAACGGCCTCGGCCTCGCGAATGAAATCCTCGGCATCCTGCTGCAGGAGACTGCCGTAGAGATCTTCCATGTTTCGGAAGTGCGCATAGAGGGTCGTCCTGGAACAACCGGCCTCCCGGGCCACCTCCTCCATCGTGGTCTTCCTTGCACCGAACCGCAGGAAACGCTGCCGCGCGGCCCCGAGGATCGAACCCCGGGTGTCGCCCGGCTGGCCACTTGCTCGAGGTGCCGACGGGTTTGCCATGTAGACAAGTTAACATTTGGTGCTTTTTTGTCCAGTTGTTATCATACAGGCCTCGATCCACAGGAGGCACGCGATGTCAGAGCAAGTAGGAGCCATCGACGCCTGGGCCACACTCGTGCAGCCCGGCACCATCGACCGCTGGCCGCCGGAATTCATCAGCATCTTCAAGCGCTATGGCTCGCTTCCGCTCTTCGAGCGCGGCATGACGACGGAAGAGATCATCGACAACATGGACGCCGCCGGCGTCGACCGCTTGATGCTCTCCGCCTTCGGCTACGGCGATTACCACATCATCCGCAACGAAGAGGTCGCGGAGATCTGCGCGAAGCATCCGGACCGCTTCACCGGCGTCGGCACGGTCGACCCCCGCGGCAAGCCGATGGATGTCGTCCGGGAGATCGAGCGCCTTTCGAAGGAGTTGGGACTACGCGGGGTGCGCCTCGAGCCCTATGCCTACGGTGACGGCATGGTAGGCGCTGCGCCGAACGAGAAGATGTATTGGCCCGTCTACGCGAAATGCGTCGAACTGGGCCTTCCCGTCGCCATCCAGGTCGGGCACACGGGGCCATTGCTTCCTTCGGAGGCGGGCCGCCCCATCTACCTGGACGAGGTCGCCCTCGCCTTCCCCGAACTCGTGATCATCGGCTGCCACATCGGCCAACCCTGGCACGAGGAGATGATGATCCTGGCCTGGAAGCATCCGAACGTCTACGTCGAGACGAGCGCACGCACGCCCAAGCATTGGCCCGAATCCTTCGTGAAATTCGCCAGTACCTACGGCCAGGACAAGGTGCTCTGGGCCACCGACTACCCGCTGCTCACCTTCGACCGCACCCTCGTGGAACTCCGCGAACTCGGCGTCTCCGACATCGCCTATCGGAAGATCGTGCGTGAGAACACGATGCGTGCCTTTGGTCTGGAGGCCTGAGGCGTGGATCCGGAAGAGATGCGCGCCGTACTCACCAAGATCCCCTACACGAACGAGCTGGGCATGACCCTGGATGACGTCGCCGATGGCGAAGTGCAGATGACGCTCCCGGACGGTCCCCTCAACCAGAACATGGCCGGCACCGTCCACGCGGGGCTGCTCTTCACGTTCGGGGAAACCCTGGCGGGCGTGGCGGCCGGCTTCGAAACACTGGACAGGACGTTCCCCTTCGCCCGCCGCGCCGAGATCCACTACCGCCGACCCGCACGGGGCCCTGTGCACGGCACGGCTCGGGTTTCGCCCACCGAGAGCCGGCGCGTCCTCGACGAACTTGCACGCGAGGGCCGATCGGAACTGACAGTGAGCGCCGAGCTTGCAGGAGACGACGGCCAGACGGTCGCCGAAGTGAATGTGGACTACGCCTTCCGCCCCCTGGAGAAGACATGACGGCACCGCTCCGCCTCGAGAGCAAAGACGACGTCACGACGATCACCCTGGCCCAGCCCGAGCGGATGAACGCGCTGAACTTCGAGATGCTCGATGCGCTGATCGAGGCGCTCGGAACCGTCCGGCGCAGCGACGCGCGCGTCCTCGTTCTTGCCGCAGAAGGCCGAGCATTCTGCGCCGGCGCGGATCGCGCCGAGATGATCCAGCGCAAACCCGCGGAGTGGGAACCCATCGTCGACCGCTATCTGGATCCGGTGCGCTGCATCGCGGATCTCGACATCCCGGTGATCGCAAAACTCCAGGGGGATACGGTCGGCGGCGGCTTCGGCCTGGCCATTTCCTGTGATTTCCGCGTCGCCAAGGAGGGCATCCGCCTCGGCGCTCCCTTCGTCCGCATCGGATTGGCCGGCTGCGACATGTCTGCCGGTTATTACTTGCCCCGGCTCATCCCGCTCGGTGCCGCCACGGAGATGATGATGACAGGGAAGCTCGTCCGCGCGGATGAGGCACTCGCGCTCGGACTCGTGCACCGGGTGGTACCGGCGGAGGATCTCGACGCTGAAGTCGGAGCCCTCGCCGAGCAACTCCGCAACGGGCCGCCCGTCGCATTGGCGTTCACGAAACGCGCAATCCGCCGTTCCCTGGATCTGGATCGCGATGCGGAGTTCGACTACGAGGTCTTCGCCCAGGTGAACTGCATCCAGACCGAGGATCACCAGGAAGGCGTGAAGGCGTTCTTCGACGAGAAGCGGGCACCGGTCTTCAGGGGGCGTTGAGATGGCCGAGCCGGATTTCTATCTGTCGGAGGAACAGCGAGAGCTGCAGCGCGCGCTGCGAGAATTCGTGGAGAAGGAGATCGCTCCGATCGCCGCCTCTTGCGACGACGAGGAGCGGTTTCCGCAGGAGATCTTCTCGAAGCTCGGTGATCTCGGATACCTGGGGCTTCGCTTCCCGGAGGCCGCAGGCGGCTCGGGGGGCACCTGCCTCGACTACGCGATCCTCTGCGAGGAGTTGGCCTTCGGCTCTGCCGGGATCGCTCTCGGAATCTACGTGCACATGGCCCTTGCCTGTGCGGCACTCGAGGCCTTCGGAAGCGAGCCCCTGAAAGAGACCTGGCTCCCCCCTGCCCTGCGCGGAGAGAAGATCGGAGCGTGGGCCTTCGCTGAGGCGGGCGCCGGCTCCGATGCCGGATCGATCGCGACCCGCGCCGTGGCAGACGGGGACGATTTCGTGCTGAACGGCTCGAAGCTCTTCATTACCAACGGCCCCATCGCGGATTTCCTGATCGTGGTGGCTTCCACCGAACCGGAGCAGCGCCTCAAGGGGCTCTCGCTGTTTCTCGTAGAGCGCGATCGCCCGGGTTTTCGGGTTGCGGGCTCGCTTTCGAAGCTGGGCGTACGCGCCTCCGAAATGGCGGAGCTCGTCTTCGAAGATTGCCGCGTGCCACGTGAGAACCTGATCGGAAGAGAGAACCGCGGATTCCTCGACTCGCTTCGCACCCTCACCCTCGGACGGATCGCTTCCGCAGCCTTCGCCACCGGCGTCGCACGGGCCGCCTTCGAAGCCACCCTCGCCTATGCCGGCAGTCGCAAGCAGTTCGGCCAGCCGATTGGCTCCTTCCAGGCCGTGCGCTTCGGCATCGCGGACATGGCCGTCCAAATCGAGGCTTCGCGCCTGCTCTGCCACCGAGCGGCCATTGCGGCGGATCAAGGCCTTCCTCATGGCCGAGAGGCGAACATGGCGAAGCTATTCGCCACTGAGGCCTGCACGAAGATCGTGGAGCGAGCTCTCCACTTTCACGGTGCCGCCGGATTCATGTCCGAATCCCCGATCCAGCGCTTCTACCGGGACTGCAAGGTCTTCGAACTCGGCGAAGGTTCGAGCGAGCTCCAACGCGATATGATCGCGAGAGAGCTCGGGCTGTAGAGGCCAGCGCTCGCGACCCGAACGGTTGCCCTGCCGGAGAGCATGACAAGAGGTTGGCAGGGTGGGGAAAGGAACGAACGAATGCCGAGCACCCGTCCAGAAGGGCTCGACCCCCGGGCGGTCGAACGCGGACCCCACGCCATCGGTCGTGCTTCGTGACGCGTGCCCTACGCGGCCTCGTGATCGGAGCTGGCATGCGCGGCGCGGATGCCTACACGCCGCATCTGCTTGCAGAACCTGGGGATGGCAAGATCGTGGGTGTCGCCGAACCCAATCCGGTGCGCCGCAAGGCCTTTGCGGAACGCTACGGAATCCCCGCCGAGGCTTGCTTCGACCACTACCGCGCGCTGCTCGAAGCCGATCTCCAGGCCGACTACGCACTCGTTGCCACGCCCGATTCAGAGCACACCCTCCCTGCCCACCTTGCCCTGGAACACGGCCTTCACGTCCTGCTCGAAAAGCCCATGGCCACGACGCTGAAGGAATGCGAAGCACTGGTCGCTGCCGCTGAACGAGCCGATCGCCTGCTCCAGATCTGTCACGTGCTTCGCTACGCACCGCTCTATGAGGCCGTGAAGGCCGTCATCGAAGGCGGCGAACTCGGGGAACTGGTCACCATCCAGCACTCGGAGAATGTCTCCCATTGGCATTACGCCCATTCCTACTGCCGGGGGACGTGGCGAAACAGCAATGCCTCTTCGCCGATGATCCTTGCCAAATCATGCCACGACATGGACTTGCTGTATTGGCTGGCCGACGCGCCGCCCGCGCGGCTGACCTCGATCGCGAGCCCCACACGGCTTACGGCCGCCAACGCACCAACGGACGCACCGGAGTTCTGCATCGAGGGCTGCTCCCACGCGACCAGCTGTGCCTACGACGCCGTGGCGACCTACCAGCAAATGAGCCCGCTGCTGCTCGACCTCGCCCTCAAGACCCGGGCACCAGGAGCCGTTGGCGAGCCTGCCTCCCTTCAGCCGGAAGAGACCGAGCTCCCTCGCGCTTCCGGCTGGAATAGCTGGCCCGTATCAGCGATCACCGACGACACCTCCGAGCTCGGAATCGAGCACGCACTGCGCACCACCAACTATGGGCGATGCGTGGACCGAATCCCCGACGCGGACCAGCCTGCCAGCCAGCATGTGGGCGTTTCCTTCACCAATGGCGTCACTGCCAGCTTTACGATGCACAGCACTTCCCATCGTGAAGGCCGGGAAACCCGCATCGACGGGACACGAGGCTCCCTCGTTGCAGGCTTCTACACCCTCGAGCATTTCGTCGAGGTCACCGACCACAAGACGGGACGCACGCGGAGCGTGGACGTACCCGTTGAGACCGGCATTCACGGCGGCGGGGATCCCCGACTCTTCCGCGGCTTCCTCGCGGCAATCCGCGGAGAGGCCGCACCCCTCACGACGGCGGCGGAATCGCTGTGGAGCCATCGCATGGCTTTTGACGCAGACCGCGCAGCCCGAGAGGGGATCGTGGTCGAGTGGAAGCAGGTTCCGACCCCAACTTCTTGATCGCCCGGCGATGCCATCGCAGACGAGTCGGGTTTCCTGCTTCGGCCTAGGATCCAGCACCCACCGGTGGTGGGGATGCCACATTGGGCAGCCGCTGGCGGATCGTCAGGATCTCTGCGCCATATTCACCACGGGTCGCCTTGACCTGCTCGCGGAGTGCGCCCAAGGTGTCGAAAGGCAGATCCTCCTCCACGAAGGCCGAGACAAAGCCGGGGACGCTTCCGCCAAGCTTCAGCGAGAGCTGGTACTCGACGCGCGTTTGCCCCGGAGAAACGGCCTCGAGCAGGTAGTGCCCCTCCATCGCGGGAATGCGCACCGCGTCTGAGATGGGGGGCATCAGCGGGCTCTCGGCAGCTCGAAGCTCGATCAACGCGCGGCCCTCGTCCGGCGAGACGGTGATGATCGACTCGGACACGGAATCCCGATCGGAGACGGGCCATTGCCCCTTCGTGCGCGCGTAGATGACCACGCTGCCATCCGGGCGTTCTTCGAGGCGTCGCGATTCGATACAGCGCGACATCCATTCGACCCGTCGGGCATCATCGCTGAGCACGGCGAGCAGTTCCACGAGTTCCGCCTCGATCACGACCACGCCTCGAATCGCAGGCTCACCCCCGACGTTCTCCAGCCGGCTGATCGTGATGCCCTGCTCTTCTCGCGTTGTCTCCCAGGCGCCGCCGCTGTCTTCCGCGATGGCAGGAAGCGCCAGGGCCGCACAAATTGCACCCACGAGTAGGCAATGTCTCATGCAGCAGAACGTAGCTTGTATCGGCCAGGGCGAACCCACCCCGCCAAAGCGTCCATTCTCGAACCGGTACAAGGCGTGCTCCTTCGGGCTACGATCCGGGACAGCCGAGACACCCTCGACGCGGAGGACGGAAAGCATGGCGACAGCCCGTGACCTCAATGAACTGGATGTCACACGCCTTTCCGGCTCTCTCGGAGCCGAGATCCGCAGCATCTCCCTGGCGAAGGCAGGCCCCGAAGATGCGGAGCTGCTTCAATCGCTGATGGCGGAGCATCTGGTGCTCTTCTTCCCCGGGCAGCACCTCACTCCGGAGGAGCACATCGCGTTCGGCCGCCTCTTCGGCGAGCTCGAGGCCCATCCGAACCTGGCGCTCGATGCCGAGCGACCGGAGTTCTTCGAACTTCACGCGTCTGGTGGCGCTGGCGCCATTGCCGACGAGTGGCATAGCGACCTCAGCTGTCAGCCGAATCCTTCCGTCCTGGCCATCCTGCAGATCAAGACGTGCCCAGCGGTTGGCGGCGACACGCTCTGGGCGAACATGTACAAGACCTACGAAGAACTCTCCACGCCCCTGCAAGAGCTATGCGACGGCCTGACAGCACTTCATGATGCCAGCCCCCACGGCAATCCGGAAAGGAACGCCATCCACCCCGTTGTCCGATTGCATCCGGTGACGGGACAAAAATCCCTCTTCGTAAACGAGCATTTCACACGCAGGATCACCGAACTCAGCCACGACGAAAGCGAAATGCTGCTCCGCTACTTGACCCAATGGGCATCGAGTCCGCGCTTCACCGTTCGTTACCACTGGGCGGAAGGGACGGTTGCGATGTGGGACAATCGCTGCACGCAACACAAGGTCCTGAACGATTTCGAGGGCGAGCGCGTCATTCAACGTGTCACCGTCATGGGCGATGTGCCCAAAGCAGCAACTCCGCCGCGATGGGAGCCCTTCAAGGCAGCATTCAGCGCTGCAGGCTGGCGTGACAAACCGCTCCGATCGTTCCTGAAGGCACGACGCAACGCGTAGGGACGTCGAGCAACGACCCTTCGCTATTTCCGATTGCGTTCTCCGTAGTCGCCGAACGGCGCATCACGTTCGGAGATCACCTCGCGAAATCCCTTTTGCGAGAAGCTCTCGACCCATTGGTAGGCTTCCTCGGTATGACGCGTGACCCCGTCGAAGAGCGTTCCGAGGAGTTGCGTCGTGCGGAGCCCCATGTTCTCGAAGGTCTGGTTGATGAGCAGCTTGTTCAGCGCGAGCTGATTGGCAGGGATGTTCTCGAGCCGCCTCGCATGGGCCAGGATGCGTTCCTCGATCTCGGCAGCCGGGCAGACATGCGCAACCAGGCCGATGCGATGGGCTGTTTCAGCGTCGATCGCATCGCCGCTCAGCAGGAACTGCTTGGCGTGTTCGAGCCCCAGCCGATAGACCCACATCATCGTCGTGGGGGTCCCGAAGATTCGGGACGGCGCGTATCCGATGAACGCGTCGTCAGCCATGTAGAGCAGATCGCAGCATAGGATGAGATCCGTGGCGCCACCGATCGCCCAACCATGAATCTGGCCGAGAACGGGCTTCGGACATTCCCAGATCTTCATGAAGCGCCGAACGTTCTTCCCCATGAATTGCAGATCGCGAACGGGATCCCACGCACCTTCCCGTGGCTTGGGCCCCGGGGCGTCGTAAGGACTGCCCCATCCAGCCTCCATCTCGGCGCCTTGGCCCGGATTCAAATCGTAACCCCCTGTGAGGGTTCGACCGGCGCCTCGAAGAACGATCGACCGGATGGGTCGAGAGGCCGTCGCGCGGTCGATCGCATCCGCAACACCCTGGACGACGCCTTCCGTCAACGTGTTCATCTTCTCCGGTCGGTTGAGCGTGACGATGGCCACGCTCCCCTGCTCTTCATAGAGAACCACGGGCTCACTCATGATTTCGACTCCCTGGTCGGGCGGAGATTCGACTTCTCGATCGAGGCTCCGCAAGAGAAGGCATGATATCCCCGGATTGGATCATGGACATGGCAGGGCAGGCGTCACCATCCGGCCGCCCAGGAGCCAAACGGCAATGCAGAGAATCCGGTTCTGAATGCGGCACTGGCCTGGGCAGTAGTCGGCAAGCATGGTGTTCGTATGGGAATGCATGAAGTGCGCCTTCTGGCAGACCTCGTGAACCCGCTCGCCAGATGACGAATCTTGCTCGCGATCCAAATGGGATAGTTGCTCATGTTATTGTCAAACCATGGCGTACGAGAACGCCGACGATCCGGAGCTGATCGCTGCCACGATCCGCCTCGCTCGTCGAATCCAAGAACGAGCCAACCTACTTCAAACGCCGGCAGAACGTCGGCAGCAGGCTGAATTCGACCGGATGCTCCAGCATCCCGCGGACAAAGCCACCCTCGTCCAGATGACGGATCAGACGTTCCGCTCGCGAGCCGCGCGGCGTTCGGCAGACCAACTGACTCATATCCTCGATGTCCAGGGTGTGCCGCGTTTCTTCTCGCCCATCGATCGCACCTTGCTCAGAGGGTTCCAATCGTTCGGCACGTATCTTCCCGGTGTAGCGATGCCTCTCGTCAAGGAGAAGATAAAGGAAGAAACAGCAAATGTCGTCTTGCCAGCCGAGCCGGAGCTGATCGCCGCCCATCTACGCGCTCGACGAGAAGAAGGCATTCGGATGAACGTCAATTTTCTCGGCGAGGCGATGCTGGGGGAACGCGAAGCGGAGCGGCGGCTCCAAGCCTATCTCTCGGCACTTCAAAGTCCTGACGTCGAAGTCGTGTCGGTCAAGATCTCGACGATCTTCTCGCAGATCTCGACCATCGCGCGTGAATCGACCATCTCTCGCCTATGCGATCGGTTCGAGTTGCTCATCCGTGCGGCTGCAAAACAGGACTTCATTCGAAAGGATGGCACAGCCGCACCCAAGCTCGTCTACCTCGATATGGAGGCGTATCGAGATCTCTCGATCACTGTCGGCACTTTCATGCGAACCCTCGATCGGCCCGGCCTCGAACATCTGGGGGCTGGCATCGTGCTACAGGCATACATCCCCGATTCCTTTCGTCGGCAGCGCCAACTGACGGAGTGGGCGACTCGCCGCATGGACGCGGGAGGAGCCCCTGTAACGCTTCGGATCGTCAAAGGAGCGAACCTCGAAATGGAGCGTCTCGAGGCCTCCATACGCGATTGGCCCCAGGCCACGTTCCGGACGAAGCAGGACACCGACGCCAACTACAAGCGCATGCTTCGCTTCGCACTTCTGCCGGATCATGCACGGGCCGTCCGGGTCGGAATTGCGTCCCACAACCTCTTCGAACTCGCCTATGGCCTCGTCCTCGCCGACGCACGCGGCGTTCGAGAGCTGGTCCATCTCGAGATGCTCGAAGGCATGGCAAATCACCAACGTCGGGCGATCTTCGAAGAAGTACAGGACCTTCTCCTCTACGCACCGGCCTGCCGCCGAGACGCCTTCGTTCATGCCATCGGCTACCTCGTCCGCAGGCTCGACGAGAATACCGGGCCCGACAATTTCCTCCGTCACGCATTCCGACTCTCAGTCGACTCGAGAGAATGGCAGAGCCTCGAGCGCGATTTCGTTGCATCCCTCGGCGCACATTCCTCTCTCCCCGATGCACCGCGAAGAAGTCAAGATCGTCGCGCCCGAGGGCAGTCTCCCGGTAAGAGCACGGTCGAAGAATCGCCGACGTTTCGAAATGAGCCTGACACCGATTTCGCGCTACCTCATCATTCCGAATGGGCGGCTTCCATCGTCGATTCCTGGCACGACCGCTTCGACAACCGTGCCATGCACGTGCCACGCGTCATCGCAGGCCGAGTCCGGCACGGAGATCGCGAGATCGGAGAATCTCTCGACCCGTCCCGCCCCGGTGTCGTTGTCGCGCGTTTCGAGATCGGCACTGTCAACGATGTGAATGAGGCAGTAGCGTGCGCAGCTGCCGACCCGGATGGCTGGCGCCAGAGGACGGCAGGCGACCGCGGTTCCATCTTGAGAGCGGTCGCGCAGCAGCTTCGTGAACGCCGCGCCGAGTTGATGGGGATCGCGCTCGCAGAAGCGGGCAAGACATTGACAGAGAGTGACCCCGAGCTTTCCGAAGCGGTCGATTTCTGTGAGTTCTACGCAGAGAGCGCCGAGGCTGTTTCGAGCCAGCAGGACCTCGAGGCGCACGGCCGAGGCGTAGTCGCAGTGATTCCTCCTTGGAATTTCCCCATCGCCATCCCCTGCGGTGGCGTAGCGGCGGCGCTCGCCGCTGGCAACACCGTGATCCTGAAACCTGCGCCCGAGACAGTCGCGACGGCATGGCTCATGGCAGAGTGCTTCTGGTCGGCCGGGGTTCCTAACGCGAATAATTCATGAAGAAGTCGTGGTCTTGAATTGAAGAAGGCCCCAGTTGCGGTAGAAACGAGTTGCAACACGCGTTTCCCCTCAACAAGGGCCCCTTCATGAAGCCGGATTCTACCGCACAGGCTGTCATCT
>JAAETT010000573.1 GCA_024228115.1 bacterium | reverse complement strand
TCCGGTCGAGCCGGGAGGGCGTTCGCCCTGGGTCAAGGACCTTTCGACCCGGAAGATCTGAATCGGAATCCGGAACGGCGGGCTGCGTCGCCCCCCGGCCAAATGATCAGATTTCTACGCTTCTGAGTGAGCGTCTACAATGAGCAGGCCCAGAGCGGCGCCTCCGGTATCCGCTGCCCGGTGCATGCCAAAGGCAAGCCCGCGATCGGAGGCGTCGATCGAGTCCGCGATCAATGCGTCTCTCGGTGCGGTTCGAACTCCCTTGCCGACGCGATCGGCCCAGCGCGCGCCGGCCACCATTCCCCAGCTGCCCGCGAGGAGGAAGAGGGGCTTGGCGAGAGCGGAGAGGGCGTAGCCGCCAACCGCCAGCGGCTTTCTGGCACCCAATCGATCCGAGAGATTGCCGAAGAACACCTTGAGCAGGCTGGCGGTGGATTCAGCTACGCCCTCGATCAGGCCGATCACCGCTGTGCCGACGCCCAACACGTTCGAGAGAAAGAGCGGGAGAACGTTCATGATCATCTCGCTGGAGACGTCCATGAGGAAGCTCGTGCCCGAGAGTGCCCAGAGATTGCGCGGGATCTTGCGCTGCGGTTGCGGGGACTCGGTCTCAGGCATCACGGAGGCTCGGCTTGTCCGCAACGAAGAACGCGAAGTCCCTACCGAGCGTGCGTGTTTCGACGATCTGGAAGCCCTGCACCTCGAGAGCTTCGCGGAAGCGGGCGAGGTCGAATCGATCTTCGCGCGGGTGCTCGAAGAGGCGGGCCCAGAGACGATGCTCGAGTGCGTGTGCGAGGACCTCCTCGCCGTAGAACCTGCCTCCGGGCTTGAGCACCCGGTAGATCTCGCGGAGGGCGTCGCGCCAGACGGGGATGTGGTGAAGGATGCCGAAGTCGAAGGCCGCGTCGTAGCTCTCGTCGGGGGCAGTGATCTGCGTGGCGTCACCCACGGCGACACGCACGGCTCCACCGCGCGTGGCCAGGCGACGGCCGGCCAATTCGACCATCCGCGGATCGAGATCGAAGGCGTCGACCCGATCGGCACCGAAGCGGTCGAGGATGATCTCTGCGCCGATCCCTCGGCCGCAGCCCACTTCGAGTGCCATGCCGCCGTTCATAGCCCCGCCCATGTCGAGGAGGCGTTGGGCCTCGAAATGCCTCTGAATGGCCGTGCGCACAGGGTTGTTCATCGCCAAGGTCTCGAATCGATTCAACAGCATTGCGTCATCTCTTCCTGGGCGCGGGAGGCTTTTTCGTCTGGGCTTCGCCCTCGAAGAGTTCTCCGAACAGCTCTCGGACTTTCTCGCTTGCTTCCCGCAGAGCACGGCGCCCTCGCGCGGTGGCCCGGTAGGTCCGGCGCGAAGATCGCCCCGATCGCTGTTGTGCGGAACGCAGCAGCCCCCTCCGTTCGAGGCCGTGGAGCAGCGGGTAGATGGTTCCGGGGCTCAGCCGATAGCCGTGTCGCGAGAGTTCTTCGATGATGCCGAGGCCGAAGATCGGCTCCAGGCTGGCATGATGCAGGATGTGGAGTCGGATCAGGCCCGAGTAGAGGTCCCTGTCTCCCCGATTGTCTCCGTTCTGTGCCACCGGTCGTCTCCAGCTCCGAGTGGAGTGACGAAACAGATTGAGTGACCAGTCAAACTATATATCGAAATCCGTTATCGTCAACCGATATAGAGGGCCAGCGGGAAACGGCTCGAGTCGTCACTCGAGCCTTGATCTTTCGCTCGGCATTTCGGGCGTACGCGGCTCCTTCCACGGATCTTCACGCTTCGCTCTCTGCGCCATGGTTACGGGCAACGGAAGGACAGACCGGACGAGAGGACTCGGTATCCTGTCCGCAGTCATGACGGATGAACGCGACGCCAAGCACGCTCTACCCCGAGCTCTCCAGCAAGCCGGCGGCATGCGGGAGGGCGTTCCGCGTCGGGTGGCCGAGGAGATCGGTGTGCCCGAGGCCCATGCCCATGGGGTGGGGACCTTTTTTCACATGCTCGCACGTCCCGAGGCAAGGCTACGGGTCTGCACCGGTCTCTCCTGTCGGATGGCTGGAGGCGACCGCGTGCTGAAGGCAGCGCAGGAGGCGGGCATGCCCGTGGAGGGTGTGTCCTGTCTCGCCGGTTGCGATGTGGCACCCGCTGTTCTGCGGGAGAGGCGTGTGCTTCCGGATGTACGCGCCCAGGACGTGGAAGAGGCCAAGGGCGATTGGCAAGCGTTGATGTCGCGGGGCGGTCTGAGCGAGGAGAGCTGGTGCGGGCATGTCTGGCCCGAAAGGCCGGACGCCGAGGGGTTGGCTCTTGATCTCCACGGCGCAATCGATTTGGACGGAACGGCGCTGCGGCGAGCGGAAGAAATCGGGCCCGAGCGCGTGATCGCCGCCATCGAGGAGTCCGGTCTGCAGGGACGCGGTGGTGCAGGCTTTCCGGCGCACATCAAATGGAAGGGCGTGCGGTCTCAGGCCGAAACGCGGCGCTACGTCGTTCTGAACGCCGACGAGGGCGAGCCGGGGACGTTCAAGGATCGTGAGCTGCTCGTGCGGCGGCCGGATCGGGTGATCGAGGGGCTCGTGATCGCGGCACGCGCCGTCGGAGCCGAGGCGATCTGGCTCTACCTGCGCGGTGAGTTCGAGGTGCCCTGGCGCGTACTCGAGGAAACCCTCGAAGCTTTCCGAGGCGCCGGGTTGCTCGATGGGCTGGAGTTCCATCTACACGCGGGGCAGGGAGCGTATATCTGCGGCGAGGAAACAGCGCTGCTCGAGGCGCTCGAAGGGAAACGGGGCATGCCACGACACAAACCGCCGTTCCCGACCGAGGTTGGGTTGTGGGGCAAGCCTACGTTGATTCACAACGTGGAGACGATCGCCTGTGTTCCGGGGATCGTGATGCGCGGTGGAGCGTGGTTCCGGGGGCTCGGCCGAGAAGAGCCGGGCAGCAAGCTGTATTGCGTCAGCGGTCATGTCGCGCGGCCTGGGACCTATGAGTTGCCGCTGGGCGTGACGCTGGATGAACTCGTCGAGAAGGCAGGAGGTTACGTCGGTGAGTTGTTTGCCTTCAGCCCGGGGGGTGCAAGTTCCGGCTTCCTTCCCGCCAGCGAGCGGGGTCGGCCGCTTGATTTCAAGTCATTGAGCGAAGCGGGTACCATGTTGGGTTCGGCGGGCGTCGTGGTCTTGAACGATTCCTACCCGTTGCGCGAGGCCGTTCTCGATCAGCTGCGTTTCTTCGAGGCGGAGAGCTGCGGGCAATGCGCACCATGTCGGATCGGCACCTATTTCCTCCGAGACGCCCTCGAGCGTCGACTATCCGCCGAGGCGAACCAGACCGATGCGCTGCGCAACGTGTCCGAGGCGTCGTGGCAGATGAACGAAGGTTCGATCTGCGGGCTGGGGCAGGCGGCGCCGCTACCCTTGACGAGTGCATTGAAGCATTTCCCCGAAGAGTTCGGTGGCCCGGAGGCAGCTTCGTGAGCCAGCAGCCTCGCATCACACTCGGCGGCCGGGCGCTCGTTTTCGAACCCGGCGAGACGTTGCTCGACGTGGCCACGCGCAATGGCGTCGAGATTCCGACGCTCTGCCATGATCCCCGCCTAAAACCAGTGGGAGCCTGTCGTACCTGCCTAGTCGAGATCGAGGGCTGGCAACGGCTTGCGCCGGCTTGTGCAACGCAGGCCCAGGCGGGCATGGTCGTGGCGAGCGAGAACGAGCGCATCGATCGGCATCGCAAGAGCTTGCTCGCGCTCTACATGACGGATCATCCCCAGGAAGAAGAACCCGCGAAAAGCGGAACGCCAAACCAGCTGCTGGCAATGGTGACGGAGTTCGAGGCGGCTTCGGATTGGGGACGCTTGTCACAGAAGCGTGCCGGGCGGCCCGGGGATCGCAATCCCTACATCCACTACGACGCCGATTCCTGCATCCTGTGCGCGCGTTGCACCCGATACTGCGATGAAATCGAGGGCGTCAGTGCGATCGCCCTCGCCGGTCGGGGCTCCGAGACGACGATCTCGACGGCGGATGAACTCTCGCTGCTGGACACGACTTGCGAGATATGCGGTGGGTGCATCGACGTTTGCCCGACCGGGGCCATGGCTGAAAAGATGCCGCTCGTGCAGGAAGCCAGGCCCGATCTTCAACTCGAGACGGTGCGCACGACATGCAACTACTGCGGCGTCGGCTGCCAGATCGATCTGAATGTCGACCGTGCGGGTGAGGACGGGCACGGGCGCATCGTGAAGGTGACGAGCCCGGAGCCCGGCACGACGACGAACGATGGCAACCTGTGCGTGAAGGGGCGCTTCGCCTACGAGTTCGTGCATCACGGCGATCGCCTGACAACGCCTCTCGTGCGTGGGAAGGACGGCGAACTGCACGACGCGAGCTGGGAGGATGCGCTGCGCATCGCGGCCGACGGCCTCATGGGCGTGCGGGAGCGGCACGGCGCGGATGGCCTGGGATTCGTTTCGAGTTCGCGTTGCACGGGCGAAGAGAACTATCTCGTCCAGAAGGTTGCGCGGGCTGTGTTCGGAACGAACAACGTCCATCAATGCGCGGCCACCTGACACGCTCCCACCGTGGCCGGTCTGGTCGCGACCTTCGGAGCGGGAGCGATGACGAACTCGATCTCCGAGATCCGGGATGTGGATTTCCTGTTCGTCATCGGCAGCAACACGAGCGAGGCGCATCCCATCATCGCCATGGAGATGAAGCGCGCCGTAGCCCAGGGCGCGACGCTGGTCGTGGCCGATCCGCGGGCGATCTGGATGACACAGATCGCCGAGAAACACCTCCAGCTGAAGCCCGGCACGGATGTCTGGCTGCTGAATGCGATGGCTCACGTCATCGTCGCGGAGGGCTTGATCGACGAGTCTTTCGTTTCGGCGCATACCGAGGGCTTCGAAGAAGTGCGTCGAACGGTGGCGAAGTACACACCCGAAGACGCTGAGTCCATCACCGGAGTTCCTGCCGAGGATATCCGTTGGGCTGCACGACGTTATGCGACGACGGACAAGGCGGGCATCTACTATACCCTGGGTATCACTGAGCACTCCCACGGGACGGACAATGTCTATGCCTTGGCGAATCTGGTGCTCTTGACGGGCCACCTGGGCCGGCGCTCGACCGGCTTGAATCCGCTGCGTGGCCAGAACAATGTACAGGGAGCGAATGACGCGGGTGCTTCGCCGGTCTTCTATCCGGGATACCAACGTGTGGACGATCCGGAGGTGCAGGCCAAGTACGAAGAGGCTTGGGGCGTCGAATTGCGTTCCGAGCCCGGCTTGAACCTCAATCAGATGATGAAGGCGGTCGGCAAGGAGATCTTCGGCCTGTTCGTCATGGGCGAGGACGTGCTGCTCTCGGAGCCGAACGTGCTACGGCTGGAGGAGGCTCTCAACGCGAACGAGTTCCTCGTCATCCAGGACGTCTTCCTCAACGAGACGGCACGCTTTGCTGACGTGATCTTCCCGGCGACCGTCTTCGCCGAGAAGGACGGTGTGTTCACGAATTCCGAGCGGCGCGTGCAGCGCGTCCGCAAAGCCGTGAACCCGCCTGGCCAGGCGCGTGCGGATTGGAGGATTCTGGTCGACCTTGCCCAGGCATGCGGCACGATCTGGAGCTTCGACGGACCGGGCGAGATCTACGCAGAGATGGTGCGCGACGCACCGAACTTCTCGGGCATCAGCTATGAGCGTCTCGAGAACGAGGTGAACCACGGCATGACGGGTCTGCAATGGCCCTGCACGACGCCCGAGGATCCGGGGACAGTGTATCTGCACGAAGGTGGCGTGCTGCGGGGTAAGGGTCTGCTTACTGCGGTGGAGTATCGGCCGTCGATGGAACTGCCCGACGAGGAATATGGGCTGCTGCTCTCGACGGGTCGCACGCTCTACCACTACAACGCTGCAACCCAGACGCGGCGCGAACCCGGCCTGAGCACGAAGCAGCCCGAGGCCTTCGTCGAGATCCATCCGAGTGATGCGCGCAAGCGTGGCATTGCGGATGGCGACCGGGTCGAAATCCGCACCCGCCGCGGCGCGGTTCAGGCTCGGGCGATCGTCTCACGCCAGGTGCGCCCCAGGTGCATCTGGACGCCGCTCCATTTCAGCGAAGCGCGGGCCAATGTCTTGACCAACGATGCGGGCGATGCGGTTACCGGCACGGCCGAATACAAAGTCTGCGCAGCCGAGGTGAGCCGGGTCGAGGGCGGCGGGGAAGAGGAACGCTTTCCCGGAAGCTTCTATCGTGAGAGTGGCCCGCCCCGCTAGCAACCTCGTCTGCCTGCAGCGATTCGGGTACTGAAGGAATCGAAGGGAGGTTCGCATGGCCGATTCGACAGAGGACCTGATCGCACGTCGAGAGCGCATTCTCGGAGTAGGGGCACCGCTCTTCTATGAACGGCCGCTCCATGTCGTTCGCGGCGAAGGGGTCTACCTCTTCGACGCTGACGGCAAGCGCTACGTCGACATGTACAACAACGTGCCGTGCGTGGGGCATGCTAACCCTCACGTCGTGGAAGCGATGCGAAACCAGGCCGCGACGCTCAACGTGCACAGCCGCTACCTGCATGAGGGCGTGATCGACTACGCAGAGCGTCTCGTCGCCAAGCACGACGCATCGCTGGAGCGCATCGTGTTCACGTGCACTGGGACCGAGGCCAACGAGGTTGCAATTGGCATGGCTCGGCTCGCGACCGGTGGTCGCGGAATCATCTGCACCGATCGGGCGTACCACGGCAACACGGCTCTGGTCAGCAAGCTCACCTGGGCAGGAGGCAGGAAGGATCCGGAAATCCGCTCCGTTCGGTTCCCTCAGTCGTTTCGACCGATCGAAGAAGGCGTTTCGGAAGGGGAGCTCGCCGATCTCTATCTGGCCGATGTCGAGGACGCGATCGAGAGCTTCGTAAAGGAGGGGGTTCCTCTGGCGGGTATGCTGGTCTGCTCGCTGCTCGCCAACGAAGGCCTGCCAGACATTCCCGAAGGCTATATGGCAAGGGCGGCCAAGCTGGTTCGCGATGCTGGCGGCCTTTTCATTGCCGACGAGGTGCAGGCGGGGTTCTGTCGGAGCGGGCGATGGTGGGGCTACGAAGCCACCGGTTTCGTGCCGGATATCGCGACCATGGGAAAGCCCATGGGGAGTGGGCTTCCCCTTGCGGGCGTCGTGGCGCGCCCAGACCTGGTCGACACGTTCCGCAAACGCTCGGGCTATTTCAACACATTCGCAGCGAGCCCCTTGCAGGCGGCAGTAGGGTCGGCGGTGCTCGACGTGATCGAGACGCAGGAGCTTCAGCAGAAGGTGGTGGAGGTCGGCACCTATCTCAGGGAGAGTCTCGAGAAGATCGACTGCGAAGCGATAGGCGACGTTCGCGGACACGGCCTCTTCATCGGGCTCGATTGGGTGAGTGATCGTGAGACGAAGAAAGCCGACCCTGAAGGTTCGATCCGGGTGGTCAACCGGCTGAAGGAGAAGGGATTCTTGGCGAGCAACGCCGGTGCCATGTTCAACGTGGTCAAGCTCCGGCCGCCCCTGGTGTTCGAGCGCGAGCACGTCGATCAGTTCCTGGCCGCGTTCGACGAGACGGTTCGGGAACTCTACTAGCTCATGGAGTATCCGGATGGCGTGATCCGCGCGGTAGCCGACCTCGCGCTTGCCGAGTGGGATGTCGGCGCGCCCAAGGTCGAATTGGTTTCACGAAGTGAGAACGTGGTGTTTCGTGTCGATACGCAGGATGCCCGGACCTTTGCATTGCGTGTCCATCGCCCCGGCTATCACACGCTCGCCGAACTGGAATCGGAACCGCTCTGGACGACGGCATTGGAAGAGGCCGGAATCGGGGTTCCGCTTGCCGTACCAACCCGCAGCGGTGGTTACTACGCGGTCGTCCGAGTACCCGGTACCGACGAGGTCCGACACGTCGGTCTCGTCCCGTGGTTCGAGGGCGCGCCGCTCAGCGAGGCGATCGAAAGGTCGGCAGATGCGGCCGAACGTGATTCGCAGTTCGAGCAGCTCGGCCGTTTGATGGCGAAGATGCACGATCAGGCCGTTGCCTGGCAGCCACCTTACCACTTCGAACGGCACGCCTTCGATGCGGACGGGTTCATGGGTGAGTCCCCTTTCTGGGGCCGGTTCTGGGACATCCCCCAGCTCACGCCTGACCAGCACGAGACGCTGGTCGATGCCCGCAGCCGGATCCACGCCCAGCTCTCGGAGTACGGAAAAGAGCGCGGCACCTACAGCGTGATCCATGCGGATCTCAGGTCGACCAATGTCCTCGTCAATGGCGACCGTGTCTTCGTCATCGATTTCGACGATGCGGGCTTTGGCTGGCATCAATACGATCTGGCGGTCGTGTTGTTCGACTACGTGACGACGCCGGATTTCGAGCCGATCCGAGACGCGTTGATTGCGGGGTATCGATCCCAGCGAGCGATCTCGGATGAAGACCTGGCGCTCCTGCCGATGTTCGTGCTCCTCCGTATGCTGGCCTCCCTGGGCTGGCTGAACGATCGCCCCGAAGTCGAGCTGTACAAGCTCCTGCCCGTCTTGATCGAGCATTCGTGCGCTCGGGCCAGGGAGTTCCTCCTGGATTCGTAGAAGCGGTTTGCGGTGGTGCGGCGCTTGGCTCGACTCCGCGCATGGTCGGATTGGTGGCGAGCGCGCGCTGGACGCGGACGCTCTCTCTCGTCACCGCCGCTGGCGGAGGTGGCCAGCGATCAGACGCTCTTCGAGATCGCATCCATCCCAGCCCATGCATCCAGGTACATCAGGAGATCCAACGCTTCTGGCTGAGAGGAAAACTTCACGATGACGACGCCGGTGCTGATGTCGATGTAGATCGTTTGACCGTGGATGCCAATGGCGAGGATGACGCCACGCTCCGGATCCGCGACCCAGAACTGGTTGCGGTAGTGGGCGCCCGGCATGACCGCGCCGTATTCACTTTCCTTGAAGACCCTCCTGGTGTGGGCATCTGCGTTTCGAATGTCGTCGATCCACGCCACAGGGACGATCTGTTGGCCGTTGAAGTGGCCCCGTTGAGCGATCATCTGGCCAAAGCGCGCCAGATCTCGCGGGCAGGCACTCATGCCCGCACCGACGTACGGGAAACCCGTCCGGTCCACGACGATGGAAGCATCTTGGTCAGGCCCCAGCTTGGACCAGATTTCGGTCTGTAGGAGTTCGTCCAGCCTTCGGCCTGTGGCACGTTCGAGGACCATCCCCAGCACATTGGTCAGTACCGTGCGGTAGTGGAACTTCTCACCGTCGAGTTGCTCCGTCTCTCGTAACGACCTTGCATAGTCGAGCAGGCAGCTGGCTGAGTCGGCGTCCAACAACGCCGGGCGCCAGCCGACCACAGCCGTCTCGATCCAGAAATCCGCGCTCGAGTCGGCATAGTCCTCCCCGTATCGCACGGCTGCTGTCATATCCAGGAGATGACGAGTGGCGGTTGCGGAGAAGGCCGTTTTCTCGAACTCCGGAATGTAGGTGGACACGGGCCGGTCGAGATCGATTGATCCGTCCATCACTGCGATTCCCGCGAGGGCACCCACGAAGGATTTTGTCATCGAATTCATGAGGTGGTGGCCGTCCGCCGCCATCCCGTTGAAGTACTGCTCGAAGACGATCGCACCGTCCTTGGCTACGAGGAAGGAATCGGTGTAGGTGTTGGCGAGCATCTCCTCTACATCGCGGCGCTCGCCCTCGAGCCCCGTATAGGAGATGTCACCCAGTTCTCCCGCCGCGCTGCCGAAGCTTGTCGCAGGATGACTCCCACGGCGGATACGGGCTGTCGGGAACAGCGACTGGATGCGTTGGAAGCTCGAGCGGTTGAATGGGGGGAATCCCCAGTTGTCGGCGGTTACGTTGGCGTTCGTCATGGGCTCGAGGCCTCTGGGTCGTTCGGGGGATGGTTTCCCGATGGAGATGCGGACGGCGCTTCGTTTCTAGTGTCGTACCGTCAGTAGCCCGTCGCGGATTGCTCGGCCGCCTTCGGGCTCGAGAACCTCGAAGCGCACGGTGTCGCCCCGCACGGGGCCGATGCGCAAGCTGAGGGTCGAGGGCATTCTCACCATGGCTCCGAAGCGGGCTGCAATCCGCGAGATGCTCTCCGCATTGCTGCCGAAGCACTCGGCGACGACGCGGGATACCGCGAGCGCCAAGGTTGCGGTGCCGTGAAGGATCGGCTCGGGAAGGCCCGCCGCCCTGGCGAAGGCGGAATCCGTATGAATCGGATTCCAGATCCGCGCGCACTCCGTGTAGACGAGGGCTGCGTTCGGAGCGACGGGAATCGAGTGCTCCTTCGCCTCGTCGCCTGCCGGTGCGGGCGGGGGAACCTCGCCGAGTCCCTCGAGCGAGCGGTCGCCGCCCTCGACTTTGACACCGCGGTAGAGGGTGCCGTACCAGGTCGTCGAAACCGGCTGGCCGTCCGAAGCCGTGGTATCGAGCTTCACCAGCAGGTAGGCGCCGGAGCGACGTGCCTCGACCTTTGCGATGGTGGCCCGCGTCGTCAGCTCCATGCCGGCACGGACGGGGCGGTGGAGTTCGAGATCGTGACTGGCGTGGACGCCGCGGATGCGGTCCGCGGTTTCGAGATCCGTGGGGATGCAACGCGGGTCCAGGAAGAGCGGCCACTCGAAGCAAACAGGAAAAAGGGGGTGGGCCAGCACGTCTGAACGCGCCTGGGTGTCGAGGTACACCGGCGCCATGTCTCCGAGGCCGGCTGCATAGGCCATGGTCCAGCGCGCATCGATCGCGTGGACGACCGGCTCGCCGCTGCGCCCGACGATTTCCGAGGAGATCGGCACGGCCGGATGCTAGCCAACGCAAGCTGGGTCCGTCCCGCCTGCTTTGCCTGCTAGTGATGTGATTCACGCTGTTGGGGCATTATCCAGCGCGCGCCTGGCTCTGCCAACCTTTTCGATGATCTCTTCTGCTGTCTTGGACCAGACGAAGGGAGTGGGATCATCGTTGTGTCCGTCCACGTAACTCATCAC
>JAAETT010000572.1 GCA_024228115.1 bacterium | reverse complement strand
GTGATGAGTTACGTGGACGGACACAACGATGATCCCACTCCCTTCGTCTGGTCCAAGACAGCAGAAGAGATCATCGAAAAGGTTGGCAGAGCCAGGCGCGCGCTGGATAATGCCCCAACAGCGTGAATCACATCACTAGCGCGCAACTGAAGGAGCCCTGCATGCCCGCCGTTCTCGTCGAGAAGGATGACCACGTCCTCACCGTGACGCTGAATCGCCCCGAGAAACGGAACGCCGTCAATTGCGAGGTGATGTGTCGCTTGTACGACGCATGGGTGCAGCTCGACCAGGACGACGACCTGCGCGTCGCGATCCTCACGGGTACGGGCAACACGTTCTGTGCCGGAATGGACCTGGGCGAGATCGGAATTCTTCGAACGGGCAAACCCAATAGCGAATGGATGGAGCGGGTCATGAAGGAAGGCGCCGTGATCTATGGCGCCTGGCTCAAGACCTACCGCCCCAAGAAGCCGATCATCCTGGCAGCGGAAGGCTTCGCGCGGGCCGGCGGAACCGAGATCCTCCAGGGCACGGATATTCGCGTCGCTGGCGAGGACGCGATGTTCGGCGTCACCGAAGTGCAGCGCGGCCTGTTTCCGATGGCCGGATCCGTAGTGCGCCTCCGCCGCCAGATCCCCTATGCGATCGCTGCAGAAATGTTGATCGCCGGCGAAGATCTACCTGCGAAGCGCGCCTACGAACTGGGCTTGATCAACCACGTGGTTCCGAACGGCCAGGCACTTGCCAAGGCCCGGGAGATCGCAGCGCGCATCGCCGCCAATGGCCCGCTCGCGGTGAAGGCGATCGTCGCCACCCTCCGCGAAACCGAGACCCTGCCGGAGGACGAGGCCTTCGTCATCGAGCAGAAGTATGGCATGCAAGCGATGAGCTCCGAGGATGCAGCCGAAGGGCCCCGGGCCTTCCTCGAAAAGCGGCCACCGGTCTTCAAGGGGCGCTGACAACGCCTGGCGGGGACCCCCTCAACCTTGGCCGCCGATATCCGATACACAATCGATGGGAATGGGAACTCGAGTCCTCCCGCCGGCTCCGGACCAGGAGCGACGACGAGTAACGATCGCTGTGGATGCACCCAACCGGGCTTTTGCGCCGGGCGTACAGGCCGCACTCAAGCGTCTCGGCTACAACCTTGTTTCCGAGCGCGAGCCCAGCGGCCAGGAAGAGGCCCAAGATCTCCCGGCACCGCAGCTTCTCATCATCGACGAACGGCGGATCGCCGACATGAGCCACCCTTCGACCCGACTGCCCGTGATCCTGCTGACAGGCGCGCAGGGAGACGCAGCACTTCGAGGGAGCAAGTTGGACGATCTTGCGATCGGCATCGTGCGAAGGCGCGCGCGCCTGGTACCGCTCTACGAATTGCTACAGACGACCTTCGAGAGCCAGCCGCGCAGCGTGCCGCGAGTCGAGGATGCGCTACCGGCCCGAGCCACACGGGACGGCGTGAGCTGGCCCGGCGCCATCCGCTCGATTTCTGAAAAGGGGTGTCTGCTCCAGAGTTCGGAAGTGCTGGAGGACGACCAGCCCGTCGAGCTTTGCTTTCCGTTGGCGAACCAGGGCCTGGTTCACATCCTGGCCATGGCGAGCTACCAGGCGGGTGACCGCACGGGCCTGGTATTCGACGAGACCATCTCCGAAGAGACGCGACGCGCTCTCTCGGAATACGTGACGGATCGCCTGGCCAACTAGCCTTCGCTACGCACCGAGGTATCCGGCCAACCTCGTGCGATGTACCCCAGCATCGCCTAGCAACACGTCATCTGACGTCGCACGCTTGTAGTAGAGGTGAGCATCGTGCTCCCAGGTGAATCCGATGCCGCCATGGATCTGGATGTTCTCCCGAGCGGCATGCTGGAACGCATCGGCACAGGTCGCCTTGGCCAGGGAGGCCGCCAGGAAAAGTTCGTCGCGATCCTCATCTGCAACCCACCAGGCCCAATAGGCAGCAGAGCGAGCCATCTCGAGATCCAGCAACACCTCGGCCGCCTTGTGTTTCACGGCCTGGAAGCTTCCGATCGGCCGACCGAACTGCATGCGGACCTTTGCGTATTCGACCGCTTGATCCAGGCAGCGGGCCGCACCTCCTACCATCTCGGCGGTTTGAGCGATCGCTGCCTGGGCAAGAACTCTTGCGAGAGGCTCGTTCGCCTCTCCCGGCTCGCCGAGCGCCTTGGCGCCCACGGCATCCAACTCGATCCGCGCCAGACGCCGCGTCGTGTCGAGGGATTCCTCGGGGGTTCGCTTCAAGCCTCCATCTGCGGAGTCGATCAGGCAGAGAGTCAGGCCATTCGCACCTTGGCTCCCGGGAAGCCGCGCCGCAACGATGAAGAGATCGGCCACATCCCCGGCCAGAACCAACTCCTTCGTTCCCGTGAGCCGGAAGCCATCGCCGTCGGGGGTCGCCTCGAGTTCGATCGCGAGGGGATCCCAACCACCTCCTGACTCCACGAGGGCCAGCGTTGCGATGCGCTCACCAGACGCGAGGCCTGGCAACAGAGCGGCCTGCTGCTCCCGGGTTCCCGCGTTCGAGATTGCGGCGGTTGCCAGCACGCTGCTCGCAAAGAAGGGCGACGGCAGAAGGACCCGGCCCATCTCCTCGAGAACGATGCCGAGCTCGAGGAAGCCGAAACCCTGCCCGCCATGCCGCTCGGGCAGATGGATTCCCTGGAGCCCGAGCTCTCCGGCCATCTGCTTCCACAGCGTCCGGTCGAACCCCTCCGGGCTCTCCGCCATCCGCCGGACCTCGATCGCCGACGCCTTTTCCTCGAAGAAACGCCGAAGCATCTCCCGGAACTCGTCCTGTTCTTCCGAAAACGCGAAGTCCATCCCGCGGAGCGTCCCCTCTACTGCGACTAGGGTTTCTGGTCGCCGACGATCCAGGTGGAAAAATACTGGGAGCCGCCGCCGTAGGCGTGACCGAGGGCCTTGCGAGCTCCGTCGATCTGGTGATCGCCAGCCATTCCGCGTACCTGGAGGGCGGCTTCGGCGAAGCGGATCATGCCGGAGGCACCGATCGGATTCGAGGAGAGCACGCCACCCGACATGTTGATGGGAAGATCGCCGTCCATGGCGGTCGCACCTTCGTAGGTCATCTTCCAACCCTCGTTGATGGGTGCGAAGAGCATGCCCTCCATCCACATCGGCTCGAACCAGCTGAAGGGCACGTAGATCTCTGCGCAGTCGATCTCCTCCCGCGGGTTCTGGATGCCGGCCTTCTTGTAGAGTGCCGCGGCGTTGTCCAGGCTGGCGCGAGGCATCACCTGATCGCGACCGGAGAACATGGTGGGCTCACTGCGCATTTCCGTGGCATGAACCCAGGCCACCGGCTTCGCGCTCTGGGACGCGATCGACTCCTTGGCCATCACCATGGCGCAGGCGCCATCCGAGGACGGACAGGTTTCGAGGTAGCGAATCGGATCCCATAGCATGGGTGATTCCGCAACCATCTCGAAGCTGATGTCTTCGAGCTGCAGATGCGCCAGCGGATTCTTCAATGCGTTCTGCCGATCCTTCACGGCAACGCGAATGCCCGTATCCTCTGGTGCGCCGGAGCGTCGGATGTAGCCACGGACGAGAGGCGCGAAGTAGCCTCCAGCGCCAGCCACCGTTGCGACCGAGAAGGGCATCGAGATCGTGAGCGCCCAGGTCGCATTCGATTCGGATTGCTTCTCGAAGGCGACGGTGAGCACCCGATCGTGCACCCCGGATTGAACCAGGCTTGCGGCCACGATCGCCGTAGATCCACCCACGCTGCCCGCGGTATGAACCCGCAGCATGGGCTTGTAGGCGCCACCGATCGCGTCGTTCAGGAACAGCTCGGGCATCATCACGCCCTCGAACATGTCCGGGGCCTTCCCTATCACGACGGCATCGATATCGGCCCAGGTGCAGCCCGAGTCTTCGAGCGCGCGCTCGGCGGCCTCGCGCAACAACCCGGGCATCGAGAGTTCCTGCCGCTTGGCCGCATACTGCGTCTGACCGACGCCAATGACTCCGCATAACTCTGCCATGGTTCAGCCCTCCAGCACGCAGACGAGATTCTGTTGCAAACAAGGCCCGGAAGTCGCGTGGGCCACGGCGCGGTCGGCGGTTCCGTCCCAGACCCGCCGCGCCGCCTCTCCGATACGCGAGAGACCGACCGCCATGATCGGGTTGCCAGCGAGGGCCCCGCCGGACGGATTCACGCTCGTCTCGCTGCCCAGCCCGAGCGCCCGTTCGACGAGGATCTCCTGGTGCGTGAAAGGCGCCGAGAGCTCCGCCACATCGACTTTGCCGGAACTCACGCCAGCCTTCTCCGCAGCGATCTCCGTGCTGCGCGATCGCTTCAGATCTCGCACGCCGAGATCCTGGGGCTCGCAGATGTGCTCGATGCCACGAATCCACGCGGGGCGCTTGCAGAGTTCTTTCGCGCGCTCACTCGACGCGAGCAGGATCGCTGACGCGCCGTCGGAGATGGGCGCGCAATCGTGTTTGCGCAGCGGTGAGACCAGATACGGATCGGCCAGGATCTGATCGATACTGAAATCCCCCTTCAGCTGGGCATGGGGATTCTGCATGGCGTTCGCCCTGTCGCGCACAGCGACCTCGGCCATGTCCCGTTCGCTGACGACGCCCTCTTCGAGTAGCAGGCGTGCCTGCAATGCCGCGATGCTCACGGCGTCGGGCCAGAGTGGCATCACGGAATAGGGATCGAGCTGGAGCGCCATGGTGAGCGGCAGATCGCCCATCGAGGGTTTTCCGAAGCCGTAGACGAGAGCCAGCTCTGCATAGCCCATCTGGATCTTCACCCAGGCTTCGTAGAGGGCCCAGGCGCCGTCCATCTCCACATGGCTCTCGCAGACCGGCGGCCAGGCTCCCACCGCGTCGAGCCCACTCACGAAGGCGAAGGATTGACCCGCCAGATAGTCGCTCGATCCGGAGCAGACGAAATCCACATCCTCGTTCGTGATGCCCGCGTTCGTGCGCAGCTCATGAATCACCGGAATCAGGATCTCGACTTCATTTCGATCGGGCTCGCGACGCTTCGAATGCGCCTGGCTGAAAGCGACGACTGCAACATCACGCATCAGATGTGCTCCTTGTAGCTATCGTACGGCGCGTCCGGCTCGTCCATCGGAACGAAATAGAGGATGTTGCCGACGGAGGTTTCCCACTCCTCTTTGGGCTTCCACTTGGCCTGGAGGCGCATGCCCATATGCACGTCATCGAGTTCGCACTCGCCCAGCACGTGCATCATCACCGTATCCGCGCCGTCCAAGAGCACCTGAATCGTCACATAGGGAAGCTCGAGCGGGATATTCGCCGACGGAACACGAACGATCGAGTAGGTGACCAACGTTCCGACATCCGGCAGTTCGACACTTCCTTCCTCGGCCATGGGTACGCCGTGCTGCGGGCAGCAGCCGCGGGTCGGGAAGTAGACGCGCCCGTCGACGGGGCAGCGCTGTCCGAGCAGTTTCCCCTGCTCGAGGCCCCGCAAGAAGCGCGACGCGGATTGGCCCGCGGTGTATTGGAACTCGAGCTCGATGGGGAGGCGGAGGACCTCGATCGGCTCGCTGGTTTCTTCGCTCATCTCGCTTCCTCCGGAACGAACGTGACGTCCGTGATGGCGCCCGTCGCCTCATCGGCCCACGCCGCCGTGACGCGCATTCCCGTCTTCATGGCATTTTCGTCGTCCGCGTCGACGACGTGCAGAAACGGGGTATCCGCACCGTCGAGTTGGATCAGCGCATAGGCGAAGGGGTGATCCTTGGGCTGCTGCTTCCGCGGCTTCGAGACCCATGCCCAGCTCTTCACGACTCCGCCCGGACCTACAGGGACGAGCTCGTCCATTGCAGCAGCCGTATCCGGATCGTATTCCTTGGGCGGTACAATCACGGTTCCGTCGGCGCGCTTCGCACCGAGGAGTTGCCGATCCCGAATCCCCGTAAAGAACCGACCAAGGACCGGACCTAGCGAACGCTTGTAGCTGTACTCGAGCTTGTGGGTGGTGGTGAGGGATGATTCATGACTCGAACTCATGCGGAGCCTCCAAGCATCAGGTCGATGGCCTGACTCATTCGGTCAGCGACGGTGTCGGCGTCATGCAGGCCGCTGGACCATCCGAGCAGCGCTGCAAACCAGACGTGATTCAGGATCAGGGCGATGGATTGTTCACGAGCGCTGCCAATCGATTCATCCAACGGCAACGAACTGTCCGGCACCTCTCCTCGGAGGGCGGCGATGATCATCCGCCCGATACGGAGGTGGAAACCGGCTTGTTGGGTGGCCGTCGCTTGATCGGAAGCAGCGATCGCCCGGAGCACGGCGCGGGCGAAATCCGGCCGACGGGTGAACGTGCCCGTGGCTCGTGCGAAGAAATCCGAGACCCGCACGGCGGGTGTATCGCCTCGCGGAGGCTCTTCCACCATCAAACGCTCGAGCCCCTCGTTTCCTTCGTTCACCGCGTAGAGAAGGATGGCTTCCTTGCTCGGGAAATACTTGTAGAGGGTGCCGAGCGCGACACCGGATGTCTCGGCCACATCCCTCAAGCGAACGGCGTCGAAGCCTCCCTGCTCCGCCAGGCCGACCGCCGCATCGACGATGGCACGAATGCGACGCAGCTGGCTCGCGGCCAGGCCGGTGGCGAGGGAACCGGGCTCGGCTGCATCCGGGAGGGGGCTCACGATCTAAATTAGAACACGTTTCATTTCGGTTGTCCACTCGAAAACCATAGTAAAAACAAATAGTTAGCAACTGGATCCATGAGCTGGCGCGATCACATCGTCCCCGGCCGAGCGGCGGAGGACCGATCTGGCGCCCCCCGAGCAGAGCCAATAGGGGGCTGTACGCCAACGAGCCGCTACGCACGACAGCCCAAAGACGACCCGTGCGACAAGGGCAGGCCTCGGTGAACACCTCAAAACCGGCCATACGTGAACGTCTGAAAAGCGGCCATAGGGAGCCGCCCAAGACAGGTGTGGTGTGATTAGCCCTTTGTGGGTGTGTTTTTCAAGGTGGCCTTCTCTCGGGATCGCCAGCTC
>JAAETT010000571.1 GCA_024228115.1 bacterium | reverse complement strand
GTGATGAGTTACGTGGACGGACACAACGATGATCCCACTCCCTTCGTCTGGTCCAAGACAGCAGAAGAGATCATCGAAAAGGTTGGCAGAGCCAGGCGCGCGCTGGATAATGCCCCAACAGCGTGAATCACATCACTAGGAACCAAGCTGATGGCAATCGTCGCTGAGGGCGATCGAGGTCGAGTGTATCTGCCGGGGACGTCAATCGACGAAGATGTCGCACGCTCGGCTGCCGCCAACCCCGTCGTAGACGAGGCTCGACTTTCGTTCCTTTCGAATTCGACCCCGACAAGAGCAATGATCACCGGAGGTGTCTGCTCCGCATACGGCTTGAAGACCCACGGAGATCTCTTCACATCCCGGCAGATTGTTGCCCTGACTACGTTATCTGACCTTGTTGAGTTGGCTCGTGAGCGCGTTATGAAAGATGCCATCTCCTCGAACCCAAGTGCGGGCGATTCGGGTGGCATCAAGTCGAGCACATATGCTGATTCAATCGCTGTGTACCTCGCGCTGGGTGTCAGCAGGCAAACCAATCGTAGCGCGACGCTGAACTTCTGGGACAGCAAGGGAGAGAACGTTCAGCAGGTGTTTGGCCGACAGGCGTTCGCGATGACATGGGATTTCGTGGAGACGAATCTCTTTAGCAAGTCCACCGGGAACTTCACGGGACAGTTCCAGTATTTGTGCAGAGTGCTCACATCTACGATTCCGGCGCGCCCGATGGGTGTGGTCCAGCAGATGGATGCGCAAAACCAGCGTATGTCTGCGGACAAGGTAATTTCTACGGACCCGCCGTACTTTGACAACATCAACTACGCAGATCTGTCGGACTTCTTCTACGTCTGGCTTCGGCAGTCGCTGAAATCGCAAGTATCTGATCTGTTCGCCACAGTGGTGGCCCCAAAAGCCGAGGAGCTCGTCGCTATCGCCTATCGGCATGGCGGACGAGCGCAGGCCGAAGCGTTCTTCCTTGAAGGAATGACGAGGGCCATGCGTCAGCTCGCCGATCAGGCCCATCCTGCGTTCCCTGTGGCCATCTACTATGCGTTCAAGCAGGCAGAAACAAAGGGCGGAGGTACCGCTTCGACCGGCTGGGAAACATTTCTCGACGCGGTCATCCAGTCGGGCTTTGGCATAAGCGGTACCTGGCCTGTACGCACGGAGTACACGGGCAACCTAACGCGAATAATTCATGAAGAAGTCGTGGTCTTGAATTGAAGAAGGCCCCAGTTGCGGTAGAAACGAGTTGCAACACGCGTTTCCCCTCAACAAGGGCCCCTTCATGAAGCCGGATTCTACCGCACAGGCTGTCATCT
>JAAETT010000570.1 GCA_024228115.1 bacterium | reverse complement strand
TCGCTACCGGTTCGGGCGGGCTCACCCCTGGCCGGGCGGGTTTCGCACCCGCTGGACGACGAATCGAAATTTCATGGAGTCATCGCATCTCCTCCAATCCCAATCGACCAGCAGAGCCTGGTCGCACTGTACGGCCTACCCGCCGCTACCAGGTGAAGCGTGCCCGGATGGAGGAGCAATCCGCAGCGACCTCGAAATCGAGTGTGCCGTCCGGGCATGCCAGGTCGAGCAGCCCCAGGCACACGCCTGCCCACATGTCGAAGTAGCCCGGGTGCTCTCGCAGCTCGGGGGCGAGCGCGTCGAAGATCACTTCGATCTCCCCGGGTCCGGAGCTACCGACGCGCGGCTCACATAGATCGCGAAACACAAGCCCCCAGCCCTTGGGGATGATCGCGAGGAGCCGCGTGCGTCGCTCTCCCAGCACCCGGAGCATGCCCAGGACGAGGGGCTCCAGCAGGGGCTTCTCGATCAGAGCGGGGATCGCCCTTCGGTAGAGCTCGCGGCTTCGCTCCCGGCCGAACTCAGCAACGATCGCCTCCGAAACGAAGGGGCCGCGCTCGAGTGGGATCCAGCCGATCCGGCTCTGGGCGTCGGCGAAATCCCGGATGGCCTCCGGAACGCGTGCCCAGACCCGCTCGCGCGACCCGGACTCGAACTCGTCCAGCAGCTCGAGCATGTCGAGCGAGGCACTCACGCGCACCGCAGGAGACCGGCTCATGGCCCCGTTTCGGCCAGGTTCCGCTCCGACTGTAGCCCTCTGCCCGGATTGGCATTTGGGCCAGATCGCCTAACCACTCGAAAGAACTGGCACGCCGGGAGGGATTCGAACCCCAGCCCTCAGGTTCGAAGCCTGGACCAAGAAGAAGAAGTGACGGGGACTTGGGTGTCGTCGCTATGCGATGGGGTGCAGGGGGGTTCGTTTCGACGGCACCAGGTGCCCGGACGGCACTGGACGGCGCCTTCTCATCTTCCCCTCTCTGCGGAGGGGATTTCCTACCCGAATGTGTCAATGCAGCAGAGAGGGACGCAGTAGCCAGTGAACGGTACCCTCCTCTCTGTGACCCGGATGCTCGTCGCTGCGACGCTCTTCGTCCTGGCCTGCGGCGGAGAGCCGCCGGCGGCGGGCGCAGCGCGCGGCCCCAACGTACTGCTCATCACCGCCGACGACCTGGGCTGGCGGGATCTGTCCTCGTACGGGAACCGTGACGTCGAGACTCCGAGCATCGACCGGCTCGCCGCCCAGGGCACGCGCTTCACCCGCGCCTTCGTGGCGGCGCCGAGCTGCTCGTCCTCGCGCGCCAGCCTGACCACCGGCCAGTACCCGCACACCAATGGAGTCACCGGGCTCAGCCATCGGCACCCGCGACGCATGCTCTCGCCGAGGCGCACGACGCTAGCCGACGTGCTCGCCGACGCCGGCTACCGCACCGGCCTGGCGGGCAAGTGGCACGTGGCCCCCTACCTGCCGACGAGCTGGTACGGCTACCACGAGCGCATGGGCGGCCTGATGGACATGTGGATCCGGGACATCGCGCCCGCGCTGGAATTCGTGCAACGCCACCGGGAGCGGCCCTTCTACCTCGAGATCAACTTCATGCAGACGCACCGGGATGACGGCGGCGCGTTCTCGTTCGACCCGGACTTCCCGGTGGACCCCGCCGCGATGTCGATGCCGGTCTACCTGAATCTCCCGGACTGGCCGGAGATCCGGGGCGAGCTGGCCCGCTACTACAGCCAGATGCTGGGCATGGACGCCATGATCGGCGAACTGCTGGCGCTGCTGGACGAGCTGGGGCTGGCGGAGAACACGCTGGTCGTCTTCGTGAGCGACAACGGGCCCCCCTTCCCCGGCGCCAAGATGACGCTCTACGACCGCGGCATCGCCACACCGCTGCTCGTGCGCTGGCCCGGGCGCGTCCCGGCAGGAATCGAGCGCCACGCGATGCTGAGCCTGATCGACGTGATGCCGACGCTTCTGGAAGCCGTTGGCGCGCCGGTTCCCGAGGACATGGAGGGCCGCTCCTTCCTTCCCATCCTTCTGGGCGAGGCTCCCGACGCGCACCGAGAGGCCGTCTTCGCCGAGATGACCCATCACGTGGAGTACATCCCCACGCGGGCGGTGAGGACCGAGCGTTGGAAGTACATCCGCAACTACTCCGACATCGCCATCGGCCTGGACCAGCTGAACAACCAGGAGTGGGCGCACCGGCTCTGCGAGCTGCCGGACCAGCCGTGGAAGCGCCCGCGCGTGGCCGAAGAGTTCTACGACCTGACCACCGACCCGAACGAACAGCACAACCTGGCGGGCGATCCTGCGCACGCCGAGGTGCTAGAGCAAATGCGCGCGCGCCTCGACGCCCACATGCGGGAAACCGCCGATCCCTATCTGGATGCACCCTTCACCCGCGACCACGACCCGGAGCGCTACCAGCCGAGCCAGAGCTCCGGCACAGCCCCTGGAGAATCCGGAACTGAGCACCAGGCCGCCTTCATGGCCGGGTTCGGGGTCCGATAGAACCAGTTCTCGATGCTGCTCGAGGTGTTCTCCATCCAGTCGACCCCGGGGCGAACCTAATCCGACAGGCGCTCTCCGACCGCTCTCCACGCAGCGTCGATTGCAGCATGCAGATAGGCAGACCCCTCCGAATCCGCATTCGCAATGCTGATGCGACCCAGCGGCTTTCGGCCCAGCTCGTGGGGCGCCTTGCCTTCTTCCCAGTCCGGGTCGTACAGGTCCGTGTATCCGTACGAGTATCCGTGGGCCCAACGATTGACGGTGATCGCCTCGATGTCTCGCCCAGCGTCGAAGCCATGGCGACCGAACATGCCCGTAAGCTGTTGCTCGACCGCCGACTCGAAGGTCGAGAACGGTGTCGAGTAGAGACGCTGCCTGCCCAGCCGAAAGAGATCGCGAGCGGTCTGCTGGCCATCGTTCTGCGGCGAGGGGTTGTGGGCCATCCATAGGACCATTGGCCCGCTCCGCCGAGCGCCCTGGTACTCGCCCAGACTCACAGGCGGTGCCTCGGAGACAAATTCGTAGAAGCTGCCCGGGCAAGCGTACTGGACGGGTCCCGCCGCTTTGACGGCATCGCCCGTGCGCAGCAGCACGTTGGTCATGACGAGGGGCACCTTGACGCCGTACTTGAGGTGCTCTTTCTGCGCCTCCGGAAGCTCGGGGGCAAGGTGGGGAATGATCCCGTTGTAGCAGGCCAGGATGCAGTGCCGGGCGCGGAGGGAGTAGGCCTTGCCGCCTTGCACATAGGAGACCTCGACCCCGCCGTCGCGATTGACGGCATGGACGACCGTGCTGTTCAGTCGCAAGCGGACAGGTGACTCCTCGCGATCGAGGCGCGTGTAGTCGAAACGCGCCGAGAGGACGTCGTCCATGGCCCTGCCCGGGGCGACTTCCGGGATGAGCCTTCGCACCAGCATTCGGGCGACCGAGGCGTTCCCGTCTGGGAACAAGGGGAAGCGGACGCTCGGGATCATGTAGGCAAAGAGCTTGCTGGCCAGGCTTCCGGTCAGGCCCAGGCTTTTCATGCCGGGGGCACCGGCCAAGAAGGCTTCGGCCGCGGAGCAGGACTCCACGCCGACGCCGTAGAGGATCCGCAGGAACGGATCGAAGAGAGCGATGGTCTCAGGCTCGAGCCCCGCCTTCTGGCTCAGGAAATCACGATAGGAGGTCGTCTCGATGTAGCGCTTCGTCTCCCAAAGAGACAACTCGGAGAGCAGGTCCCGATCGCCATCGACCAGCGCCACGAGTCGCTGCTCTTGATCGGACGGCAGCCCGAGGGCGCCGATGGAAGCGCGAACATCCCCTTGGCCAAGCCAGGTGTGGACCCACTGCCCATGCGCGATACGGTCCTGGCCGTACGTCTGCCCATTCAGGTAGTAACCCATCTGGGCTTCGCCGAGCTGCGCCAACAAGTGCTCGGGCTCTCTTGCGGCGTCCAACCTTTCGAGATCGACGCCGATCTCCTCCAGCACGGTGTGTACGTTGGCGCTGAAGCTGTCTTGTTCCAGATTGACGCTGCCGCCGACCCCGAGCAGCGTGCGACCGTCCGCGTGGAACTCGTTGCGCTTGGCGTGGCCGCCGAAATCGTCGTGGTTCTCCAGGATGAGGATCTTCTTGTCCGCGCCTGCCTGTTTCCGATAGAGGTACGCCGACGCCAGGCCGCTGAGGCCTCCGCCCACGATCACCAGGTCGTACGCTTCATCGAGGGCTGCGTACTCCGTCGGCTTCTCGCCGCGCCAGGCCAATGCGTGGGCCACCTCGAACGAACCGTCGTGATTGCCGCGCATGCCGGTGAGCGTGGGGGGGTAGTAGTCCTGGGGGATGCCGCCGGCCGTCGGGTCGTTCTCCGATGCCAACAGCTCTCGCGGGGAGAGCGTCGTCCCAGCCGCCAAAGCGAGCGCGGCCCCATTGAGGAAGTCGCGGCGTGTGATGGACTGCTTCATGCTTTCCCGCCGGCTGACACGCCCCTGAAGAGAAAGAGCCCAGCGACCGTGACGATGAAGAGGAGTCCGGAGGCGCCGAGGACGTAGGTCTCGATCTGCGGTCCTGCGATCGCCCGGGCCAGAACCGCGATGACGATTCCGTTGTACGAGAGACCGAAACCACCCAGAGTGATTCCGACGATCTTCGCGGTGAGAGAGCCCCTGAGGAGAGGGCGTGCGACCAGGAGGGCAAACAAGCTGTAGAGCCAGAAGCCCAGGTAGTCGAACGAGGTGTAGAGCGAAAACGGGACCGTGACGTTCAGGATCGGGAGCAGCGTCTCGGCCATCTCGCTTGCCGCCGAGCCCGTCGCGATCGCTTCTGCCAGCATCGGGATCGTCCACACCGCGATGAACTTGGGGATGAAGAAGACCACCATGGAAATGGCGACCAGGGTGGCCGCGAGGATCGCACGCAGCGGATGCGTACCCGCGATCTGCCAGGCGATTCCCGCAAAGACTCCGGATAGCGAGATCATGGCGACGATCTGGTTGATCCAACCGATGATGAAGAAGCCGGAATTCGCCGCCAACCAGGCGACACGCTCGGAGGTCGTCGCTTCGTAGCCACCTGGGGCGTCCAGAGGAAGGAAGAACGAGACCATCCCGGTGCCGAGAGCGATCGCGGTCGACCAGAAGGCCGCTCGAGTGATTTGCTGATCCAGTGTGCTCGAAACGCTCAAGTAAGAAACCTCAACCTTCCTCGCCGTAGTTGGCGTCGATGAACTCGAGGACGGCGGCACGCATGGACTTGGCATGACGCGCCCAGCGCCGTCCTTGACCCACGAACAGCGTTGCGCCTTCCACCATCGACATGAGCATGAGCGCTTCGGCACGGGGAGCGCGGCTACCTTCTGCGATGAGTCGTTCTTCCAGGGTGTCCAGGTATCGGCGATAGATGGCGTCGAGCAGTGATTCCATCACGGGCTCTACCTGGGCCATCGCCCACAGCTGCGGGAAGAGCCTGTCGGCCTGCAACGTGGCGTCGGCCGGCGAGTCTTCGAGGAGAAACTGCATGGTCTCGCGGAGATCCGGCGAACCGCCGCCTGCCGCCAGCGCATCGAACGAGCGCCCGTACTCCTCGGCGATGAAGGCGGCGAGGTCGTGCAACAGATCTTCCCAGGTGGGGAAGTGATACTGCAGCGCGCCCAGCTTCATGCCGCTGGCGCGCGCCAGGGCGCGCATGCTCAGATTGGCGTAGCCATCGGACGAGAGGATCTCGATCGCTTCCTCGAGGATCTGCCGCTTGCGTTCGGTCAGCGCAGTCTTCTCCTGGGTCGGCGACATGTCACATGACATGTTATGACCTGTCATATGACATGTCACGTGGAGAGGCCCACGCGAACCAGGTGCACGGGGCCTATCGTCTCGTCTCTTCGGAGTAGGATGGGGGCTACGTCTCCTTGCTGTGCAGGGGCGTGCGATTCGCCGGCGCTGGGTGACGCAGCTCCTGGTTTGGTTCATGCTCCGCGAATGGCGGAGAAGCGGGTGGGACGCAGGCGAGGCACGCCCATTGCGGTGGCGGCGCACACCCTCGAGCGTGAGGCGGCAGCCCTTCTCACCGACGCATTGCGCCAGATCGGTGTGCCGGGCGCGCGCCAGCGCCATCGAAGTCAGCTCGGGCTTGCGATCGACGCGGCGCAGGCCGCGCTCGCCACGAGCGACGGGACTCCGGAGGCGATCGCTGGCGCGCGGAGCACGTTGGTGAGGGCCCTCGCCGCCCGCGCGGAGGACGCGCGTCACGGCGCGGGGCAGCTATCGAGAAGTGCTCAACGGGCGCCGACTCGCGAAGCCTGCGACGACGGCTGGCGGCGCGTCGAGGCGATCGTGGCCGGGGCGGAAGCGTCTGCAAGCGAAGCCGCGTGCATGGCGCTCCAGTCGGACGACCCCGCTTCGAGGGAAGCCGCACGGACGGCACAAGCTGCGGCGCAGGAGGCTCGCCGCATCATCGAGGAGCGAAACCATGCGTACACGTTCCATGCCGATCCTGGTTTCTCGTTCGGCGAAGGTTGGTACCTGGCGGCAGCAGCTTCGCTCTCGAACGTCGAGATCCAGATCGAGCCCGATCAGGCGCAGACGCAACAGGCCGAGCGCTTTCTTCGCGCTGCCGGCCTCCGGGATTGCCTCCAGCCCTACCGCTCGCGCCCACGCGCGAACAAGCAGCTCCCCGAGATCGTGGCGCAGGCCTACCGTGCCGACGCACCCGCCGCTCAGCGAGAGCTCAGGGCCGCCTTCCTCGGCGACGCCCCGATCCCGCAGCGCATCGTCGATTGGACCGATCGCGCTCTGGCCCATGCTTCGACCGGGAACAAGGTTCTCCTCTGGATCCGCCGCGGTGCACATCATCCGTGGCGCAACACGGACGACCGGGAGCTCCTCGAGCTCATCCAGCGGTCCCTCGCAGCCGAGCTCGTCCCCGTTCTCATAGGCGACACCCTGGACGTGCAGGCCCCATCGGAGGCCGTGGACCTCACGCTCTTCTGGAAGGAGCCGCTGTTCCAGGGGGCCGACATGCGGCGCGCTCAACTCCAGTTCTTCGAGCACCTGAGGCGAACACACGCGTTGGTCGGACAGCTCGGTGTGACCACCGCAGGCATGGATGGCCCGGCCCTGATGGGCCTCCCGACCCTGTACCTCACGGACGCACCGAACGTCCGAATGAGCGCGTGGGTCGGCACCGTTCCGGGGTACCAAGGACTCGTGCGCGGAGAAGGCTACCTCGAAGACGTCGGCAACACGCTGAAGGCTTGGGCCGATCGCGCGTCCTAGCTAGTGCCCAGGGAGGGATTCGAACCCCCGACCCCCAGGTTCGAAGCCTGGTCCAAGAAGAAGAAGTGACGTGGACTTACGTGTCGTTGCTGTGCAGGGGAGTGCAACAGGGTGCAGGGGGGTGTCGTTTCGGCGGCAGCAGATCTGCGGACGGCACCAGGTGGCGCCTCTCCGCAGAGTCTCATTTCCTGGATCACGAGCGAGGGCACCTTCAACTGCTCCCCTCGTCGCGCAGTAGTCCCTGCGACTGGCTCGGCCCCCCGCACCGACCGCTGTTCTTCCGCCTCGCCCTGAGGCGGCGTTCGGAATGCCGGGTGGCCGCATGGTATTCTCGGAGACCCAATTCTCAGCGGAGAATCGATGAGGTCCAACGTGAGTGCCAGCGCATCGTCCCTGCCCGAAGACGTCGAGATCACCTATCGCCGGATGAACTTCGAGCTCGAGGGCGGAATCCCGCGCTACTGGCACTCGGGCAGCCCGGCGATCACCCACTTCTTCACCGCGCTCTCGATCGTCTTCCCAGAAGGTGAGAAGTTTTTCATGGACTCGGTGCGGAACTTCGCGGACGAAATCCATGATCCCGATCTTCGACGAGAGGTGAAGGTCTTCCTCCAGCAGGAAGCCCACCACACGTTTCAGCATCGGAAGTACAACGCTCTGATCGAGGCCCAGGGGATCGACGTAAAGCGATTCGATCGCATGCTCGCAGGGGCGCTGAACTTCTTTCGCAAGCGCCTCTCGTACAAGGTGCAGCTTGCTACCACGGTGTGCCTTGAGCACTACACGGCGGTGCTCGCCCACCAGCTCCTCACCGAGCCGCGCTTCACTGAGGGAATGGACGAGAGGGTCGCGGCGCTCTGGAAGTGGCACGCCGTGGAGGAGACCGAGCACAAGGCCGTCTGCTTCGACGTGTACCGCCACATCGGTGGGAGCTACTTCACCCGAGTGATCACCTGGGCGCGAATCATGTTCGGGTTTCCGATGGGTATCACGTTCATCATGCTTCGCCTTCTGGCGATGGACGGACGTCTGGGCGATGTGCGGGAGGTGATCCGGGGGCTCTCGTTCATCTGGGGACCCCGGGGCGTCATGCGAGCAATCCTGCCCGAACTCATCGCTTTCTATCGACGGGACTTCCACCCCTGGCAGGCGGCCAATCAGGATCTGATCCGCGAGTGGTCCGTTCGCAACCGAGAGCTCGTCGTGAGCTGATCGTGGCCGCCAGATCTTCCGCGCCCCTGCGCGCGGGGACTTGCGCTCGAACACGAGCACCGCGGCTTGGAAAACCGCGGGGATGGCTCCGACCAGGTTGCAGGACGCGGCATAGGCCGGCATGGAGGGGTCGTTTCGACGGCACCAACCCGGGGACGGCACCAGGCGGAGCCTCTCAAGAGAGTCTCGACCTGGCGGTCGACTCTCCGCGGGACGCGCGCTGGATCGATCCCGACACCTTGCTCGTGATCCAGGAGTTGCCGAGCACCGAGGAGCCGGGCCTGCCCGAGACGCGGATGATCCTCGGAGCATAGGAAGAACAGTGCGACCAGGCTCTGCTGGTCGATTGGGATTGGAGGAGATGCGATGACTCCATGAAATTTCGATTCGTCGTCCAGCGGGTGCGAAACCCGCCCGGCCAGGGGTGAGCCCGCCCGAACCGGTAG
>JAAETT010000569.1 GCA_024228115.1 bacterium | reverse complement strand
TACTGATCCGGAGTCCGCCGATATCAACGCTCTTAACGTAAACGGCGCTCTTCCGATATTTTTTCTTAAATTCGCTTCTGGTAGGTTATTTGAAGTGCAGATAATGAATATCAAGCTGGAATTGTGCTGCGTCTTCTTCTGATCGCTACCTCGAATTTGGCCAATTCCAAGGACTTGAAGAAAAAATGATTATTTTCGCAGATTTTTCTTAAATCGCTTCTGGTAGGTTATTTGAAGTGCAGATAATGAATATCCAGCTGGAATTGTGCTGTGTCTCCTTCCGATCGCTATCCCAAATTTGGACGATTCCAAGGACTTGAAGGGAAAATGACAATTTTCGCCGATTTTTCTTGAATTCGCTTCTGATAGGTTACTTGAAGTGCAGATAGCGAGCATCAAGCTGGAATTATGCTGCGAATTCTTCCGATCACTATCCCAAATTTGGCCGATTCCAAGGACTTGAAGGAAAAATGACGATTTTCGCCGATTTTTCTTAAATTCGCTTCTGGTAGGTTATTTGAAGTGCAGATAATGAATATCAAGTTGGAATTGTGCTGCGTCTTCTTCCAATCGATATCTCGAATTTGGCCGATTCCAAGGATTTGAAGGAAAAATGACGATTTTCGCCGATTTTTCTTAAATTCACTTCTGGTAGGTTATTTGAAGTGCAGATAATGAATATCCAGCTGCAATTGTGCTGTGTCTCCTTCAGATCGCTATCCCAAATTTGGCCGACTCCAAG
>JAAETT010000568.1 GCA_024228115.1 bacterium | reverse complement strand
GAATTCGAGCTCAAGAACGGAAACGGAAGACTCGGGGGCTCCGCCCCCGAACCCCCGTTCATTACTGAACGAAGAAGAGATCCGGAGGAGCCGGGTCTCACGGTCTAACCAAAGTGTCTACGGAATCGGGGCAGACCCACTCGGCATCGACATGCTCTACGGATCCGCTCAGCAGGGGCTGGTGGGCATCGAGGACGCGGCCGATGGGGAGGCCCTGGAATCGGCCTACGTGGTGTACGACACGGGTGTCCACGACATCTTCGATCCCGCCCACGCGCCCTTCATTCCGCCCCTCGCCAACCTGATCACGCAGAACGACAAGTGCGATCCGCACGGCGCACGGCCGCAGATTCCGGCCGGCATCCTGCAGCTCGTCACGTTCCTGCGCCCTGACGGCATGATCGAGAACTTCTGTAACGGGATCTGCGACGCGGGCGACCCATTCGAGATCGCGGGCGGCAACGCGACGCCGTGTGATCCGCTGAACTGAACGGGGCGCGGTCGGCTCGGACGCCTCCGCGAGCTCGACCTCCGCGAGCAGCTCGGCGACGGCGCCCTGCAGCAGAGCTGCCAGCTCCCAGACGTCGACGTCGTGGTCCGCGCAGGCCAGGACGCCCATGCCCTGCCCAGTGACCAGACCGACCTGTCGTTCGCGGACTTCGAGGCCGAAGCCGACTCCAGGCGTCTCCCCGCGTCTCCAGCCTCGGAGCGGGCGATGGGACAGATCACCCAACCCCGCGATGTGCTTCCCGAGAGGACTCGAACCTCTGACCCTCGGTTCAGGAACGGCAGAGGAGGACGAGGACCAACGAGAGCTTGGTGCTGCGGCCTTGCGGGCGCATGCGGATAGCGGCAGATCGCTGCACGCGAGTCGTAGTGAGCCCAGACGGGCCCGGCTGCCTCAGTCCGCTCTGGCCGTGTGGAGCGCCGCCCCAGTGCCCGGCCGCCGCGATTCCACGGTGCCTTGGGCCATGGCCCGGCGCTTGCTTTGTTCTCTCCGGTCAGGACTGCCGGGGAGAATCGACCATGGGTTGGCGGGATCTAGAGTATCGGGAGCGGTGGAGCCTGATCGTCTCGACGATTCAGGCGCTTGCGACGCTCGGGGCGTTCCTGGTCGCGATCGTCGGTATCTGGCGCGTGGCTCCAATCATCACCTACCAGGTGGAGAAGCAGAGGGCGGAGCCCATTCCCCTCGCCGTGGGGGGCGGCACCGGGTCCTCGCTGGCGAGCCACTTCGCTAACGATGCCCTCGAATGGTGGTCACCGCGCGTCGTGGCATACGGCCGGATCGTGGAGCTGGTGAAGACCCGCACCGGCCGCGGCTGGGAGCTGAGCTTCGAGCTGCAGAAAGGTGTGAGCGTTGGTGGCGGCGCGCTGACGTCGGATGTCCTGGTGGTCCACGCCCGCCACGCGAAGCACGACGACGAGACCCTCCGGGTCGAGGTCAATGAGACCGCCATTCAGCCCGGCCACTTCATCCAGCGGCAGATCAACGGCGGCTTCTTCGAGCGATTGGAGCCGGGCCTGCGTCGCCAGGTCGAGGCCGCTGTGGAACACTACGCGCGGGACCACATGCTGCCGCGCATCCCTCCGCCACACATCCGCGCGGACATGTCGATCGAGGAGGTCGCGGACGAGATCGCCCTGCACCAGGACGATCGCGAGACCGCGGCCCGCCAGATTCCCGGGCTCGCCGAGGTCATCGAGGAAGTGACTCGCGGCTGACGGACGTGTCGATGGCACTGGACGGCGCCTCTCAGCAGAGGCACGCGGTTCAGGGGCGTTGTCGTTGGGGCACTCACCAAGGCGTTCCTCGCGGGGACGCCCGATGGACTCGCACCTCGATGCTCTGGGGCGCGGCTGGCGCTGGAGCTGTGCGGCGAATCTGTTCGAGCGTGGCCCGGGCGACCCGAGATGGTCGAGCGGGAGGGGCCGGAGGCGTAGTATCCTAGTCCCTTGTATCGACCAAAGGCGGAAGTGTTGTCATGCTAAGCACTGCGTCCCCCGCAGCCAATCGGTTCTCGCCGTGTCGCGGGCCGATTCATGGGGCCCGTATGTCGAAGAAGCGGTATCGGATTGACTTGACG
>JAAETT010000567.1 GCA_024228115.1 bacterium | reverse complement strand
GAATTCGAGCTCAAGAACGGAAACGGAAGACTCGGGGGCTCCGCCCCCGAACCCCCGTTCATTACTGAACGAAGAAGAGATCCGGAGGAGCCGGGTCTCACGGTCTAACCAAAGTGTCTACGGAATCGGGGCAGACCCACTGCGAGCGGGCAGAAGAGTTCACACCGGGCGGCGCCCTCAGGTCTCACTCCACTGGCACCTATCTGGCTTACTGTGACCGGGTGGATGGATGTTACATGTACGATGTCGATGGCAACCGCTACATCGACCTCATCGTGGGCATGACCAGCATCATTGGACACAACCACCCAAAGGTCGCAGAGGCCGTCCAGGCGCAGGTGCCAAAAGGTCTCGTCACATTCATGCCTGATGAGGGCTGGGATGTCCTTGCAGAAATGATGTGCAAGAGAGTCCCCTCGGTAGAGAAGGTATGGCCGGCATTTGGCGGCTCCCAGGCTTTCATGTGGGCCATAAGGGCGGCCAGAGCCCATACCGGAAGGGACAAGATCTTGAAGATCTGGGGCGGTTATCACGGCACCTACGACGACGCCTTTGCCATGCCGCCCAACGGGTCGCCTGGGCTCCCCAAGAATACACTGGACAACATTCTCTTCACCAATTGGAACGACAAGGAGAAAACGGAGAAGGTCATCCGGGAAAACAAGGATGAACTGGCGGCTGTCATCACGGAAGGACTTCAGACCGGAGGAACCATTCCTGAGTTATGCCCGAATGTTGGGGATGAGTACCTGATCAGGCAGCGCTCTTCCGCACTCCTTCATCATCGTTGCTGAGGGTTCGTCCGTCCAGGAATTTCGTTCCGTTCAGGAGTTCTTGTACGAGGTGCGGGCTTCGGATTC
>JAAETT010000566.1 GCA_024228115.1 bacterium | reverse complement strand
GAATTCGAGCTCAAGAACGGAAACGGAAGACTCGGGGGCTCCGCCCCCGAACCCCCGTTCATTACTGAACGAAGAAGAGATCCGGAGGAGCCGGGTCTCACGGTCTAACCAAAGTGTCTACGGAATCGGGGCAGACCCAGGGGGCGCAGCGACCACCGAGCGTGGCGATGGAGAGCAGGGCGAGGGCGAGCAGACGCAGTAGCGACATGGGGGCTTCTCCGTTCTCAGAGGCTTCACACACGGCGGGGGGCGTGGGTGGAAATCTAGGTTGTTCGTGGAAGAGGATAGGAGTTCCAACAGGGGTTCCTATCCACGGGCTTCAGCTCGATCGGTGTGAAATTCACCGCGCGCTGCCTTCGGTTGGATCGACTGGGCTCGGGTACCCCGAGAGCCGGAGTGCGAGCGCCGACTCTTCGGCACACCCCCTCATTTTCGTCCACTAATTGACCGCTCGGTCAATTAGTCTCCAGACTCGGGAAATCACGAACACCTTCACGGCGCGACCCGCGGCCACAGTCCTCGCGGCGCAGGGGGCTGGATCGATCTAGTGTCTTGCAGCCCCCGCACGGCAGGACCGACGCGGAGGGCGCTGAACCAATGGCCGCTCGCGAGCTGTCTCACACGCAGCCACGGCAATCCGAGGAGATCCGCAATGGGAAAGATCGAAGAGTCACACAAGAGCCTGATCGCAGAGGTGGGCCTCTGCTACGTCGCCACCGCTTCGAGCGATGGTGAGCCCAACGTGAGCCCGAAGGGCTCGATCATGGTGCTCGACGACGACCACCTGGCGTTCGCAGAGATCATGAGCCCGCACTCGAGGGCCAACCTGCAGCAGAACGCGCGCGTGGCCATCTATGTGTGTCGGCCCGAGAAGTTCCAGGGGTTCCAGTTCAAGGGCTCGGTCGAGCTGACGCAGGACGGTCCGGTCTACGATCAGCTGGCAGCAGCCATCAAGGAGAAGGGACTCAAGCTGCCCCCGATCCAGAATGCCGTGAAGATCAAGGTCGAAGAGGTCCGCGGGCTCGGGGCATAGCCCGCGCAGCGCTCTCATCCACACAGATCCACCCACAACCGATTCGAGCTGGGAACACATCAAGGAGCAGGTTGCAGTGGGCTTCGACATTCTGATTCGCAATGGCCGTCTCTTCGACGGCAGCGGGGGGCCGCCGGTCCGGGCCGACGTCGGTGTCCGCGGCGAGCGGATCACCGCGGTCGGCAAGCTGGAGGGGAAGGCCGCCCGAGAGATCGACGCCAACGGCCAGATCGTGACCCCCGGCTTCGTGGACATCCACGCGCATCTCGACGCACAGATCTTCTGGGACCCGCTGGCGACCTCGGCCTGCTGGCATGGCATTACATCGGTGGTGATGGGCAACTGCGGCGTTGGCTTTGCGCCATGCCACAAGGCCGACCGCGGCACGCTTGCGCACCTGATGGAATCCGTCGAGGACATCCCGGCCAAGAGCATCGAGCTCGGCATGAAGTGGAGCTGGGAGACATTTGGCGAGTATCTCGACGCCCTCGATTCGCAGCCCCTCGGCATCAATGCTGGGGGAATGGTGGGCCACTCTGCCGTCCGCTTCTGGGTGATGGGCGAGCGTGCGCTCAGCCAGAAGACGGCCGGGCCGGATGACGTTGCCGCGATGCGGGAGATCGTTGGAGAGGCCATCTCCAAGGGCGCCCTCGGATTCTCGACATCGCGCACCCACGTGCATCGCACTCCCGAAGGCGTCGAGGTACCCGGCACGTTCGCGGACAAGAACGAGCTGATGGGGATCGCCAGTGCGATGGCGGAGCGGGGTGGTGGCGTCTTCCAATCGGTCCCCTATCTCGACCATCGCGACGCGAAGACGCATCGCGAAGAGCTCGAGCTGATGCTGGACATCGGGCTCGAGGCCGGGCTTCCGGTGACCTTTGCGTATGTCCACACGCGCGGCCTGGAGAACAGCTGGCGCGAAGCACTGGAGATCCTCGACGACGGCGCGAGCCGCGGCGGGAACGTCTTCGGCCAGACCCAGGTGCGTTCGCTCGGGATGCTCTTCGGTCTCGTGAACAACACACCCTGGAACACCGCCGGCCCGGGCTGGAGCGAGCTTGCAAAGCTCGATCTGGCGGGCCGCCTGGCGCTGCTGAAGGATCCCGTGGCCAGAGCGCGGCTGGTGTCCGAAGCCGAGGCGTCTCCGATGTCGCAGGGCGGCCTGATGCACGTGATGTACCTGCAGCGCGTAGAAGGGGGCGAGGCCCGCTACGACGTCCGCCCGGAAGACAGCTTGATGGCACTGGCGGCTCAGCGGGGCGTCTCGGGCGTCGAGGCCTTCCTGCAGATCGCGGCGGAGAGCGAGGGACAGGCGATCTTCCTCTTCCCGTTTGGCAACCACGATTTCGAGGTAGTGGGCGAGATGCTCCGCCATCCGCGAATGTTGCTCGGCCTGGCGGACTCGGGTGCGCACTGCGGTCAGATCATGGACGCAAGCTTGCCGAGCTACCTGCTCAGCTACTGGGTACGCGAGCGTGGGCTGATGCCGCTCGAGCGTGCGATCGAGAAGCTGAGCTCCGAGCCCGCGCGCTTCTTCGGGCTGAAGGACCGCGGCGTCGTGCGCGAAGGCGCGTATGCAGATCTCAACATCATCGACTACGAGCGGCTGCAGGTACTGCCGCCCGAGTTCGTTCATGACCTGCCCGGAGGCGCCGGTCGCTTCATCCAGAAGAGCCGCGGTATCACGGCCACGTTGGTGAACGGCGAGCTCTTCATGCAAGACGGCGAGCACACGGGCGCGCTCGCGGGACAAGCGCTGCGCGGCTCGAAGTATTCAGCATGAGCTAGCGCGGACGGGAAACACGACACGACGAAGGGCGTGGACTGGCAGTTCACCGCCGAGGACGCGCGGGTGAAGCTGCGGCGGCTCTACCCGCAGATCATGTCATGACGAGGGCCTAACTGCCGGGAGAATCCGCAGCCGGCCGGGATCCGCTCTTGCCCTGCGACTTCATCGTCAGCTGACCGTTGAAGCTGGCGCCATCCTCGATCACCACCGAAGGCGAATCGAGGTTGCCTTCGACCGCCGCCGTCTTGTGCAAGACGATCTTCCGGGTCGCCACCACGTCACCGATGACCTGCCCGCTCACGATCACGATCTGGGATTCGATGTTGGCGTCGATCTCACCGGTCTCGCCGACCACCAACGTGTTCTCGCTGCTGATCTGCCCGCGGAAGCTTCCATCGATCCGAACCGTGTCCTTGAACGAGAGCTTTCCTTCGAAAGCCGAGCCCTGGTCGATGAAAGCCGTGAGGCCGGCCTGGGCGCTGCTCTGCTCGGCCTGCGGAGCGGGTGCCCCGGATGTCTCTTCTTCTCCCTCGCCTCGACCGCGTCCGAATGCCATGCGTGTTCTCCCTCCGAAGCCCGATCCGTGGGCCTCTGAGTGCGGAAATCGGCGCCTCGGGGGAAAACTTGAGAAGCACATGAAGCGCTCGGCAGGCGCCGAGGGAACAGTCGAAAAAACCCTGTCCAAACAAGGCCTTGGACGGCGGCTTTGCAGGCCCGCTGCGAGCTGGTGAGCCACTGACCTTCCGGCGACGAGCGCTAGACTCGCCGCCCCATGGCCGACGCCGAACCCTCGACAGGCCACCCTGTGGCCGCCGCTCCCTTGCCGCCCGGGCTACGGGAGAGCCTGATCTCGGGCCGCGTCCACTCGGCCTATCTCCTATCGGGGCCCGGTGATGCGCCCCGGAATACGGCGCTCTCCTTCGCGCGTGCCCTCGCCTGCGAGGGAGCCGCCAGCGAGGCGCCCTGTGGGAGCTGCAGCGCGTGCCGTCGCTCCGAGCCCGGTGAGCCGATCGCCCTCGATGGCGCCGGCAAGAAGGGCCCGCCGATGCGACACGTCGGTGATCACCCGGATCTGCTCTGGATCGAGCGCGGAGCTTCGGACACCCGCGTGCGGATCGGGCAGGTGCGTGCCGTCCAGGCTGCGATGCGCCTGCGCGGAACCGAGGGCAGCTACCGGGTCGCGGTCATCGCCGACGCCGAATGGTTGAACCAGGAGGCGCAGAATGCGCTCCTGCGCTTGCTCGAAGAGCCGCCGCCTCGTACCAGCCTGGTGCTCGTCACCCAGAGCGCGGCTGGGTTGCTCGCAACCGTGCGTTCCCGCTGCCAGCGCGTCGCCTTTCCCGCCACGACGGGAGATGCGCTCGAGGGTGAAGAAGCCGCGGAGATCGTCGACTACCTGAACCGGATCACGACCGCGAGCATTCCCCAACTCCTCGATTGGGCCGAGAGTTTCCGCGGCCCGCGCGCGATTGCGGCCGCAGGAACGAACGAACTGCTGAGCGTGGCGTCGGCCTGGCTGCACCGGGAGATCTGCCAGGCCGCCGAGGCGGGCCGCACGGATCTCGAAGGCCCCCTGCATGCCTTCGAAACCGTGCAGCGTTGCCGTAAGGGCCTGGCCCAGCGCAACGCCAACCCCCAGATGGTGGCCGAACGCGCATTGTTGGCCCTCCGAGATGGTGCCCTTCAATGAGCCGCTTCGCGATCACCACGCCCATCTACTACGTGAATGCCGAGCCTCATATCGGCCATACCTACACGACCGTCGTGGCCGACACGCTTGCGCGCTATCACCGCATGGCCGGCGACGAAACCTTCTTCCTCACCGGGACGGATGAGCACGGCGACAAGATTGCGGAGGCGGCGCGCGCCCAGGGCAGCGAGCCCAAAGCCTTCGCCAACCAGATCTCCGCCGTCTTCCGCTCGACCTGGGAGACCCTCGGCATCTCCTTCGACCGGTTCATCCGCACCACCGATCCCGACCACATGCATGCCGTGCAGCACATCCTGCGGATCATCCACGAAAAGGGCGACATCGAATTCCGCGAGTACCAGGGCCTCTACTGCGTCGGTTGCGAGCGGTTCCTCACCGAACGCGACATGCAGGACGGCCTGTGCAGGGATCACGAGCGGGCGCCGGAAGAGCGAACGGAATCCAACTACTTCTTCCGCATGAGCCGCTACTTCGATGCCCTGGGCGAGCAACTGGAACGGGAGCCGGATTGGATCCGCCCCGCGCGCTACCGCAATGAAGTCATCGCCATGCTCCGCGAAGGCAGCGGCCTCGAAGATCTGTGCATCTCCCGCCCGAAGAGCCGCCTCGATTGGGGGATCGAGCTTCCCTTCGACGAAAACTACGTTTGTTATGTCTGGTTCGATGCCCTGATCAACTACCTGGCGGGGCTCGGCTACCCCGACGCGCCGGATTGGGAGGAGCGCTGGTCGGGCGTGGAGCACCTGGTCGCCAAAGACATTCTCAAGCCCCATGGTGTCTTCTGGCCCTGCATGCTGATGGCCGCGGACATCCCGCTCTATCGCCACCTGAACGTTCACGGCTATTGGAATCTGGACGACCGCAAGATCAGCAAGAGCCTGGGGAACATGGTCTCGCCGATGGCCATGCGCGAACGCTACGGGTTCGATGCGTTCCGCTACTTCCTGCTGCGGGACATGTCCTTCGGTCTGGATTCGACCTTCAGCGAGGAAGCATTGGTCACGCGCATCAATGCAGATCTGGCCAACAACCTCGGCAACCTCTTGAGCCGCACCCTGAACATGACGGCCCGCTTCTCCGACGGCGTGGTGCCTGCGCCTGGGCCGACGGACGAACTGGAGCAGGAGGTGCAAAACGCGGCAGCCAAGGCCGCCGCTGAGATGGACCAGCGCATGCGTGCGATGGAGCTTCACCGGGCGGTGGAAGCCGTGACCCGCTTGATCGATGCGACCAACAAGTACATCGACCGACGCGCGCCATGGAAAGCCGCCAAGGAAGAAGGCCGTGAGGCGGAAGTCCGAACGACCCTCTACACCTGCTGCCAGGCCTTGCGCTCGATCGGATTGCTCCTGGCACCGATCATTCCCGAAGCCGCCGCCGAAATCCTGAGCCGCCTGGGCCAGGCCGACCTGTTGGCCACCGCGCAGCTTCCCGCCGACGCGACCGCCTGGGGAGCCCTGGCGCCGGGCACGCCTACGACCAAGGGCGATCCGCTCTTTCCGCGGGTGGAACTGACGCAGGAGACGGAGTGAGCGCGGCGATCTGGCTGGATTCCCATTGCCATGTGACCGCGGACGAATTCGCGGAAGACCGGGACGACGTCATGGCGCGCGCCGAGCACGACGGCGTGGCGACGATGATGGCCATCGGCGCGGGCTACGGTGTCGACCACAACGCCCGCGCGGTCGAGCTGGCGGATCGCGACCCGCGGATCTTCGCCACGGTCGGGGTGCATCCGCACGATGCGGATCAGCTCGATGATGAGGGCCGAACGAAGCTCCGCGAATGGCTGAGCGCACCCCGCGTGATGGCCGTCGGAGAATGCGGCCTCGACTACTTCTACGAAAATTCGCCCCGGGAGATCCAACGCGAGGTCTTCGCCGAGCAGGTCAGCCTGGCCCGGGAGCTCGACCTGCCCGTCAGCATCCACGTCCGGGACAAGACCTCGGATGCCTATGAGGAGCTCCTCGACATCTGGCAGGCCTGCGGGCACGGCGAGGTCGAGGGAGTGCTCCATTGTTACACCCACGATCTTCCCTTCGCCCGACGCGCGATGGATCAGAACCTGTGGATCTCCTTCTCGGGCATCCTCACCTTCAAGCAGGATCGGGGCCTGCGGTCCGTTGCCGCCGAACTCCCTCTCGAACGCTTGATGGTCGAAACCGATGCTCCCCTGCTCGCACCAGAAGGACATCGAGGCCGGCGCAATGAGCCGCGCCACGTCGCCGTGGTGGGTGCCGCATTGGCTGAGGCACAACAGAGGCCCCTGGAAGAGATCGCCCTGCGCACGGCCGAGAATGCACGCAGCCTCTTCCGCCTTCCCGGAGGCGACTCGTGACCGAGGCCGCGCCCATCCTCGAGTTCGCCCGGCGGCTCGCCCGGGAGGCCGGCGCGATCCAGAAACAGCGCTATTCCACCACGCTTCAGATCGAGACCAAGAGCGCCGCCGTCGACCTGGTCACCGACGTGGACAAGGCTTGCGAAGCCCTGATCGTCGACGCCATCACGTCCCAACGTCCCGAGGATGCCATCCTCGCCGAAGAAGGCAGCGGGGTCGATCGGCCGGGCGCCGAGCTGCGCTGGATCATCGATCCGCTCGACGGAACCACCAACTACGCCCATGCCTACCCGCGTTTTTGCGTGTCGATTGGCGTCTTTCGGGGTGGCGAGCCCTGGCTCGGCGTCGTCTATGACCCGCTGCTCGACGAACTCTACGAAGCCGTACGCGGCGAGGGCGCCCGCCTGAACGGCGAAAAGCTCCAGGTCTCCCCCGAGACAGAACTATCCCAGGGCCTGTTGGCCACGGGCTTCGCCTACGATCGGCGCAAGAGCGAAGAAGACAACCTCGCGCAATTCGCCGCCTTCCTGAAGGCGGCCCGCGCCCTCCGGCGCGACGGAAGCGCGGCCCTCGATCTTTGTTATGTCGCAGCGGGACGCTTCGACGGCTTCTGGGAGTTCAAGCTGCAGCCCTGGGATGTCGCCGCGGGCTGCTTGATCGTCGATGAAGCGGGCGGACGGACCAGCGACGCCGAAGGCGGCGAAAGCCATTGGAGCGGACGCGCTGTCGTCGCCAGCAACGGAGCATTGCACGAAGCCATGCTCGATGTCTTGAGGAGGAACGCATGAATCGGGCCTCTACCCTCGCTGCACTTCCGCTCCTCGCCGTCCTGGCCGCATCCGCTGGAGCACAGCCCGCTCCTCCGGATCACCCCGCCCCGGAAGCTCCGGAACCCGTCCCCACGATCAGCGAGCTGCGCGGCTTCCTGGAGCAGATCGACCGCGTACTGGTCACCCGACAACGCTCCCTCCCGCCGATCGCCATCAAAGGCGGCGGCAGCCTCGCCGTCTCGGGAATCGGCGCCTTCGAGCCAGGCCTCGAGAGCCAGCGCCTTCTCGGCCTGCGCTTCGACCTGGACATCGAGGGCCTGGAGCCGAAAGAACGGGTCGCCTACCTCGATCTCCACGAAGTCGACGCCTTGCTGCGCGGCATGACGAATCTCGAAATGCTTGCCGCCGAAGGAGGCCGCGGCCTCGAGACCGAAGCACGCATCCTCATGCTCGAGGGCTTCGGCCTCGGCCTCTGGATGCATCAAGACACCCTCCGCTACCAGATCCGCGGAGGCGCCGACGGACACGTGATCGGCCACGTCTCCAGCCAGAACTTCGAGAAGCTCAGGACCCAGATCGAAACCGCCCGCGACCGCCTCTTCAACCCCGCCCCCAGCAATTGAGCGAAAGAGCGGGGACGTTCCTAGCCACCTACGTCGATCACGACGCGTTCGCCGTCCTCGGCTGCTCGATCCACCTGGATCGTCTTCCCGGATTCGAGGCGCTCCCGGATCTCGAGGATCGTCTTTGCCTTTGGATCTATGATGGCGTCACCTTCGCGGAGCCCGTGGCTCGCCGCCCAGCCTTCGGGCTCGACGTGCCAGACCCAGAACACCCCGGGTCCGACTGGCGTGAACAGCGCCCCGAGCTCCTTCACCAGGGCCCAGTCAGCCCCGCCGAAGGTCACGTGGGTATCGCCGCTGCGCTTCAGCCAGAGGCGCTTCCGCTTGTAATCGATGCGGATGACGAACTGGCGCAGCACGTCGTAGCCGATCGCCGAATCGTTCGGAGCCATGTTGTACCAGCCATTGGGTGCGACCAGCAGCGGCATCGAAGGGAACGGAAAGCCCGCCCAGCGAAACGTGTCGGTTTCCATCAACAGGACCTTCATGGGCCCCATCACGGTGCCGACTTCGCCGAAATCCTGCAGCGTAGACGGTTCGATGCCGAGCTTTCGCGCGACGTTGCCCGACAGGATGGCGGAATCCGGCGCCCCGGTTTCGAGCAGGACTCTCGCGATCTTCCCACCGATCTCGATCTCGGTGAGAATGCGGGTTCCGGCTCGTTCGAAACTCGTGACGCGTTCGTCGGGTGCGTCAGTTGCCTCCGGCACGCTGTACTTTCTGGGATCGAGGAAACGTACGCGCTCCCCGGGATAGTCGAGTTCGACGACGTAGTCGTCCAGGAAATCGCTGCCGAGGAGGCCGTATTCGAAGCCTGTCTTCGAGCCCGTATCGCTGGTTCTCGTATCGACATGGAACTGGAGGTCCCGACCAAGCCGGGTGGTCCTGCGGTACGGAGAGGATTTGACGCGACGAACGCGAACACCGAGGGCACGCGCCATGGACGGCGTCATCACCGACACTGTGGCTCCGGTATCGAGCATCATCACGAAGGGCTCTTGCCCGTCGGGAGCCAGATCGATCATGACCCGGGTCGGGTAGCCGGGAACGAAGGGAAGCACACCGACAATGGCCTCCGCGGGAGGTTCCGGCGCTCCCGAGGGTTCGGCCCCGCTTGCAACCGCCAGGAGTCCGACGATCCCGGCCCAGGAGAGCAAGCTGCGCAACCTCGACACCCGCTATTCCTCCAGGGCCCCTTCTTCGACAGCCTCGGAGGGTTCTTCATCCGAAGCCTCCGGAGCCGTCGCCTCCTCGGCCTTGAATCGATTCTGCCAGGCTTCGAGGCTTACGGGCAGATGTTCCGCCAGAGAAGCATCGAGCCAGTAGACGATCGGATCCTCGGGGCGCTGGGCGGCGATGCCCCGGCCGGCCTCGATGCGACCCAGGCGCAACTCGGCCAGGGGCTCACTGCCCTCCCCTTCAGGAAAGACACGCAAGGTGGCGCTCGGGGGAGAGAGGCCCATCCCGGCCAACTCGGCTTCACCCATGCTCTCGGCAGCGATGTCTGCCGCCTGGAGACCCGATAGCTCCGACAGCAACCGGCTGGCTTTGCCCGGCGCCATGGCCTCGGGTTCGGCCTCCCAGGCGCCCTGTTCAGTCTGCCGGGCCCGGATGGTCAACTCTTCGCCGCCATGTCGGAAGCTGAGTTCGAAACGCGCAGCGTCGTTCACCTCGAACTGGGAGAGCTCCCGGAAACGATAGGCCACGACCGTGCGCGGAAGATTGTCCAGCCCGCTCTCCGCGATTTCGTAGACGTAGCCGTCGCGCCCTCTTGCGAGGCGATTCGATCCATCCCCGGAGCTGGCGATCTGCAGATCGGCCAGCACCGCATCTGCTTCACCGCGTAGGATCACATGATAGGCCGGGGAATCGAAGGCAGCGGCTCCAGCTTCATCGGGCTCGTCCACGTAGCCTTCTGCACGCAGGAACCGAAGACCCGAAAGCAGGCCAGAGACCGCGCTCTCATCGGCCTCGGCATCGAGCGGTTTGCGCAGACGCCAGGCCTCTCCATCCTTCGCCAATGCGACGCCACCCCCCATCCAGGTGACCTCGACATCCCGGACGGCATCCCGATCGAAATCGAGCACGCGTGAATCGCGCAGTTCCGAGAGGCTCTTGCGCATGGCAGAAATTCGATGGGTCGGCACCGTGAAGACGCGAGGATCGCCCTCTGCGGCCACATAGTTGCTGCCGCCGGTCGGGACCGAATCGCCCAGGATCAACGCCACTTCGCGCTCGCCCGCTGTCGCGTGCACATCCGGCTCGCCCGCCAGCCCGTAGTTCTCGAGCGGCTCCGGATCCTCGAAGACCTTGTCCGTCACGAGATCGGCCACCGCGTCTGCCAGAGCATCGACGGTCGTGCTGTCGCCGGGAAAATCGATGGGCTCTCGGAGCGCCCAGCCCTCGGCGGTCCGCTCCAGGCGCACGACCTGATCGTCCGTCGTCCGCAACCGAAGCGATGTCACCTCTTCGGCGGCCAAATCAGCGAAGATCTCCTTCTCGGTCTGCTCGGCGGCAGCGCGCTCGTCCGCGCCTTCGACCTCCCAGAACCAGACGAAGGCGCCCAACACAGCCACCACGATCGCCATGAGAAGTGTGGTTTTCGGATTCACGCGCGCGCTCTCATCTTCCGGGGGCCCGCCGTCGCCGCCACCAGGCGATGACACCGAGCACCGCGACGGTTTCGGGAAGGACGAAGAGCGAGGCGTAGCGGAGGCCGAGGAAATCCTCGGTCGTGAGCTGGAGCCGGCTGGCGACGCCGGTCTTCGGGCGAATCGAGATCGATTCCACATCGCCGAGCAGCCAGTTCACGGTGTTGAGGAAGAAGTCGCGGTTCACATAGGCACCAATCAGTTGATTCGAGGCGAAGTCCGCGTCGCCGACCACGACGATCCGTGCCGGCTCTGCCGGAGCGCCCTCTTCCGACGCGTCGGCTGCGGTAAGGCTCACGGTGCCAGCGACGGCCATCGTGATCGGGCCCCGCATGTCCTCCGGATCGAAACCCACCTCCCCCGCCTTCTCGAGGCGGGCAAGATCGACCTCGCCCCAGGAATCCTCGCCGGTCCGCACCAGGGACTGGAAGGCACCGGCCGCCTCCGCGGCGATCGTCAAGCTGCGTGCGAACTCGTAGACCGTATAGCCACGCAGCTCATCGGTGATGGGATGAGGCCCGTAGTCCTTTGCGAAGGGCGTCGTCGGTGTCCCCACCATGCCCCCCACCAGATCGACCACGACGTCCTCGCCAACCTTCACGCCCCATTCGGCCAGCATCGGCGCGACATCCGTGTTCGCACGGGGGTCGAGCATCATGAGCAGCGCGCCGCCCCGCTCGGCATAGGCACGCAGGGCCGCGTGCTCGGGGTCGAGCAGGGGGCGGGTCGGCCCCGCGACGACCACGACATCGGCATCGGCAGGAACCTCACCCGTGGTGGCCAGCAAGATCGTCTCGACCTGGTAGTTCTCGTTCGTCAGTGCTTCGGCGGCGAACGCAAAACCCGTGGCCTCCTCCGCGCCGTCGCCCACCGTCGGCCGCTCGTTATGCCCGATGACGAAGTACACCTTTTTCTGTTCGCGCCGGGTGAGCTTGACGATGGCATTGGTGAGCGCCTCTTCCGTCAACTCGCGAACCTCGACGGATTCCTCGCCGATCGTCACGTGCAGGAGGCCTTCACGCAGCCGCTCGGGCTCGATCTCGAGCTCCCGCAACCGGCCGGGCTGACGCTCCGGATCCAGCCATTCGACCTTGACCTTCTCGGAGATGAAGCTGTAGCGCTCCAGGAGTTCCTTGGCGGGCACCGCCGCCATCGGCGAGTAGACCCCGACGACGACGAGGTCACCCTCCAGGCCCTCGAGCAGGCCATGGGTCTGACTGGACAAAGAGTGGGCTTCGGCAGTCGTCCAATCCCAGCGCGTGTGGTAGCGCGTGGACATGAACGCCAACAGACCAAGAAGAACGATCCCGAATGTCGCCGTCAGGACAGCACTGGTGCCGTACTTCCCCGCGCGCCGGGCTTCCCCCGTCTGCATTCGCTCCCGAAAGGCCTCCAGGTTGGAAAAGAGCGCTGTACCCATCAGCCCGAGGCCGATCACCAGGTTGCCGATGCTCCAGACCAGCTCGTTCCAGAGCAGCACGGGCCCCGAGAGCAGCTGCATCAGGAAGGAGAGCACGGCGAACAGGAATGCGACCCCACCGAGGGCCATCAACAAGCTCGACCAGGCCTTCATCATCGCCACCTCACGGATTCGACGGCCGTCTTGGTCAATATCAGGAACGTGCCGATCATGAAACCGAAGTAGGCCAGGTCACGGGTATCGATCAGCCCCCGAGCGAGCTTGTCGAAATGATCCGAAGTGGACAGCCAGGTGAGCACACCCGCCAGGCTGGAGGTGGTCCCTCCCGCGCCTTCGGCGATTCCGAGATCCGCAACGACCGACAGCAGCCACAAGATCAGCAGCAGGGCCAACGCGAGAAAGAAGGCCACGAGCTGGTTGCGGGTCACCGACGAAGCGAAGGTTCCGACGGCCGCATAGGTGAGCCCGAGGAGCCAGAGGCCAAGCAGCCCCGCCAGCGTCTGGAGGCCCTCCGGATCCGGATCCGCCAGATCGAAGCCGCCGAAGAACAGCCCCAACAGGGGCGTATCGCCATCCAGGAAGAGCAGCGAGGGGAAGAAGCCCATCATCAGGATCAACAACGTGACGAAGGCCGCCGCGGCAAGGAACTTGCCGATCACGAGTTCCCACATGCTGAGGGGGCTCGTCATCAGGAGTTCCTCGGTGCCGTTCGCCTTCTCCATTGCGAACAAGCCCATCGTGATGCCCGGAATCAGGAACAGGAAGACGATCCACATGACCTGGATGAACGGACCGATCAGCTGGTTGTTCAGGTTGATCCCGCGCAACGCCTCGAATTGGCCGACCTGCTGGTAGTAGTTGATCGCTTCACTGAAGCCCTGCACCGAGAGCAGGAAGAAGAAACCCGCCAGTACGGCGAACAGGGTGAGGACTGCGTAGGCCACGGGCGAAACGAAGAGCGAACGAAGCTCCCGTCCGGCGATGGCGCCGACATGTCTCATGCCGCCTCCTCTTCGCGGAGGATGACGCGCGCGAACATGTCCTCCAGGCTCTCGCCGCTTTCGGTCAGCTCGGCCATGGTCTTGTCGAGCACTTTCTTGCCGTCGTGGATCATGATCACGCGCCGACAGATCGCCTCGACCTCGGCCAGGATATGGGTCGAGAGCACGATCGTATGAGCCGCCTTCTCGGGATCGGCCAGCTCGGCGATCAGGTGCCGGATCTCGCGGATCTGGATCGGGTCGAGCCCGACGGTGGGCTCGTCCAGGATCAGCACCTTCGGGTCGTGAACGATCGCCTGGGCGATGCCGACGCGCTGCCGGTAGCCCTTCGAGAGGGAGCCAATCACCCGCCGGTGTACGTCGGCCAGGCCGCAACGCTCGGTTGCACTCTCCACGGCCGCCTTGCGCCCCGCCCGCGGCACGTCCTTGATCTTCGCGACGTAGGTGAGGTAGCCCGTGACGTCCATTTCGGGATACAGCGGCGGCGATTCAGGCAGGTAGCCAACGGCACGACGCGCCGCGAGGGGATCGCCGAAGATATCGTGGCCAGCGATCCGCGCGGTGCCGTCCGTCGCGGGAAGGAAACCCGTGAGGATGCGCATCGTGGTCGTCTTGCCAGCGCCGTTCGGCCCGAGGAAGCCGACGACCTCACCGGCCTCGGCCTTGAAGGAGACCCCGTCGACGGCGACGAAATCTCCGTAGCGTTTGGTGATGCCATCTGCTTCGATCAATCCGTTCCCTCCGTGGCCGCGCCTTCGGCAGCCTCGCTCAAACCTGTTGCTCTGGAACCGCGCTACTCCGAGCCGGAATCACTCCGAGTCCGTATCACTCCGGGCCCGCGCTGCCACGCAGGAAGATATCCACGATCTGGTGGGCCGTGTCCAGGTAGTAGGCACGCTCCGCGGCGTCGTCTTCCGGCGCCTCGGCCACGCCGATCACCAGGCTGGTGATGACGAGATCCACCGCACCGAGAAAGAGTGACGCGGCCACTCGCACGTCGAGATCCTTGCGCAGCTCGCCGCGCTCCTGGGCAGCAGAAAGAATCGCCTGAAAGGCGGAGAAAAGGCTCCCGACGGCTTTCTGTTGGGCCGGCTCGGCAAAGCGACTGGAGCGTTGGATTTCGAGCACGAGCACCTTCACCCAATCAGGCCGAAGTCGGAACGCGTTCAAGATGAGCGTGGCGATGGACACCAGCTGGTTGCGGACCGTTCCCGGCCCCCGGCCGATGGCGTGCAAGGCCTCCAGCAAGCCGCCCCAGCGCTCCTCGAAGATGGTGGCGAGGATCTCGTCCTTGTTCTTGAAGTAGTGGTAGACGAGGCCGTAGGCGATCTCCGCCTCGGCCGAGATATCCGAGATCCGCGCCTTGTGGAAGCCCTTGCGGGCAAATACGACGATGGCGGCCTCGAGAATACGATCCCGCTTCTCGCCCTTGGGTTTCGGGGCGGAATCGTCGGATTTGGGCTCTTGAGCTGCAGGTAGGGGGCGCGCCATGTTCCGCATCGAAGAAGGGGATCGCTTCGGCCGGAGCCGAGCGCGGCAATATACTACCCTTGCGTTGGCGGTCGAGGGCGCCCATGAACCGCGTCGACGACGCCCTTGAACCGCCCCTCGCTCACGGGAGCCGGCACTCATCGATGCGGATCGCGCTGGTGATCGAACGATTCGAGCCGGGAGGTGGGGTCGAAGGGGCCGCGTGGGCCACGGCCCACGCCCTGCATGCCGAAGGTGACGACGTACACGTCGTCTGCCGTCGTGGGGCCGCGCCTGCCGGCCCGACCCCACGGCTCGTGCGCGTCTCGGCCAGCTGGCAACCCTGGCGGGTCCTGTCCTTTTCGCGGGCGGCCGCCACTTCCGCGCCCAGGGGCGAATACGACGCCGTGCATGCTTTCTCCCGCACCCGGCACCAGGACGTGTATCGAACCGGCGGGGGCTGCCACGCCGCCTACATGGAACGTGCCTACGGCGCGGTCGGGGCAAGCTGGCGCCGCTTCACCCCTCGCCACGCGACGATCCTCCGCATCGAGGGCGCCGTCTTCCGCGATACGAGCCAGTGGGTCCAATGCAACTCCGACATGGTGCGAAGCGAGATCCTGGATCGTTACCCGGTGGATCCCGAGCGGATCGTGGTGATTCCCAACGGGGTCGACCTGGAGCGCTTCCGGCCCCACACCGACCCGACAGAACGCGACGCACTGCGGCAGGAACTCGACTCTGCCGATCGGCTCGTGTGGCTGCTGGTCGGCCACGGCCACCGACGCAAGGGCATCGATACCGCGATCCGGGCGCTCGCCGGCCTTCCCGAACAGACCAGCGTCCTGTGGATCGCCGGGCGCGAGCAAGAACCGGCACGAGCGCTGGCGGCCGAACTCGGAGTTGCGGATCGGGTGCGTCTACTCGGCCGCGAGCGGGACCCGGCCGAACTCTACGCGGCCGCCGACGCGTTCATCCTGCCGACGCGCTACGACGCCTTCGCCAATGTGTGCCTGGAAGCGGCCGCCAGCGGCCTCCCGGTCGTGACGAGTGGTGCCAACGGCGCGGCGGCCTGGCTAGGCGAAGCGGGCCTCGTCGTGACCAACCCGGAAGACGTCGAGGGATTCAGCGAGGCACTCGCCCGCCTCGCCGACGCCGAAACACGGGTTGCATTGGGAGGTGCAGCCCGGGCGAAGGCCGAAACGCGCAGCTGGGCCGACCACGTACGTGACCTGCATGCCCTCTACGCCAAGGTGAAATCGTGAACGCGGGCATCCGCTGGCAGGGCGGCGAGACGAGCGTCCAGCAGCGGGTCGAGGCTTGGCTCGCCGGCGACCCGGATGCCGAGATCCTCCGGGACAACCCGCGCCGATGCCTGGTGCGGCTTTCGCAGGAGCAGGGACCCGCTCTCCTGATCAAGCAATTCCGGACCGGCAGCCGTCACGCCGGTCGCGAACGCTGGAAGGCTCTTCTGGGCCGCAGCCCGGCCGACCGCGAACGCCGCTTCCTCTGCTCGCTGCATGCGGCCGGAGCGCCCGTCCCCGAGCCCCTGGCCTGGGGAACGATGACCGATGGCGACCGGCTGCTGGTGCTCCCCTTCCTGGAAGGCGGCACAGGAACCGAGGGGCTTTCCCGGTTGCCCGCAGAGCGTCGGCGGCAACTCGATGCGTTGGGCCGTGCAGTCCGGGCCATCCACGACGCGGGCTACGTGCATGGGGATCTGCATGCCGGCAACGTGTTGTTCACGCCCGCGGGCCCTGTGCTCGTGGATCTCCAACACGCCCGAAGCGCAACGAGCGAGTTGGCTCGAAGCCGGGATCTGGGTGAGCTCGACTATTCGTTTTGGGGACGCGCTTCCATCGCCGACCGCGTGCGCCTTCGTCGCTCCGCCCTCACGCCGGGCTCCGTGACGCCCGACGCATTGCGCGCCATCGGCGAAGCCGCTCGCGACAAGGCCTGGCGCCACGGCAAGAGCCGCACGCGACGCCTGCTGCGGCCTGGCCGACGCTGTGACGCGATTGGCGTCGACGAGGGCGTCGGTCTCCGCTGGCACGAATTTCCCGAACAGGCAGTGCGCGATTCGCTCGCCGCCCACCGAGAGGCCCTCGAAGCCAAGGGGCCGCCGGGGTGCGAAGTGCTCAAGAACGATGGCCGGTCGCGCATCACACGAGCCCTCGTCGGAGGCCGGGCGGTATTCGTCAAGGAAGTCTTGCCGCGGGGGCCTCTACGCATCCTGGCCGACGTCTTCCGCGGCAGCCCGGCTTGGCGGGGCTGGCGCGCGGGCCACGGCCTTCGTGAACGGGGCCTCGCAGCCGCCCTTCCCCTGGCGACGATCGACGCTCGGCGTTTCGGCCTGACGCGCCGCTCATGGCTGATCGTCGAGGATCTCGCTCCCGCGGTCGATCTGCTGGATCTCCCGGAAGCCGCCCGGCCCGCGTCGCTCCGGGCGCTCGGAGCCTGGCTCGGCCAGCTGCACCTACGCGGCGTCGATCATGGCGATCTCAAAGCGACGCACCTGTTTGCGCGGCCCGACGCAGCGGATGCCATGCCGGCGTTGATCGACCTCGAGGGATTGTGCTTTCGCCGACGGATTCCGGAGGCGCGCCGACTCGCGGCGCTCGCAGAATTGAATGCCTCCCTGCCGGATGCCTGGTCCGCCGAAGGCCGACGCCAGGCATTCATCCGCTATGCCACCTTCGAGCCCTTCGCGACCGGCAGGAAGCGGGCTCTGGGCGAGGTCGTTCGTGCGAGCCTGGCACGCCGTCATCGCTGGAAGGGGGACGGCTGCAGCGAAGCCCGGACTACCCCTTCGTGACGATCACCCACTTGTAGTAGGACGAGGAGCCCGGCACGGCGCCACCGCGGCCCTCGGCGTAGGCCAGGCTCGGCCCGGTCGCCGCACCCTGGACGATCTCCTTGAAGGCCTCGAGCTTGCGCGCCGGGTCATCCGGGTTCAAGCCGTGAAAGACCAGCTCGACCTGCTCGCGCACATCGAGGATGTTCAGCACCAGGGTCGCAAGCGTGAAGAGCTTTCCAATGCCCTCGACCGCTTCGACGGAGAGCCGAGGCACGCTCACGTCGGATAGAGAAAAACTGTATTCCAGACGCATGGTCGGTTCTCCCGATGAAGCGCGGAGCCACCGCGCGCGCGAAGTGTGTAGCGAAGAGCGCCGGGCTCAGGAAGGCGGGGAATCACCTAGTGATATGATTCATAAATAAAGGGCACTATTGGACTATCCACGTTACCCTCGCGGCGAACGGCCAGAGGGGCACGATGCGGGTCGCAGCCGAGATTCACCTCAGCAAGAGCCAGCGGGCGACGCTTCAGCAATGGT
>JAAETT010000565.1 GCA_024228115.1 bacterium | reverse complement strand
GCCCGTCAACAAGTCAATTGTAAACCCCGTCCCCGCTGGTTGACTCTTCTAGGTGGTGAGGCCGGTGACGATTTTTTCGAGGACACCGTCGGCAAGAGCCTGGAGTTCTTCGTTCGTGCGGTCCTGGATCGGGTGGGCGACGAACACGCCTACCGGGTTGGCTCCGAGGGCTTTGGCCTGGGCGTCCGCGGCGTCGGTGAATTCTTCTGTGGCGATGAACACGGAGGGGAGGCCCCGCGTCTCCAGATCGGTCGTATCGTGCAAACTGCACGTCGTGCAGCTGCCTCAATCGGCGAGGGCTTCGACGGCCGCGTCGCAATGAACTGCGATCTCATGACGCAGATCGACCGGTGCCGGCTTCGTGAAGGTCGGCTTCTTGTATCGGATGACACTCGCGCCCCGTTTCTGCAGCCCCTCCTCGAGCCGATCCAGGAACACGTCTCCGCGCGGCTTCGAAATATCGAGCAGGCCGATCGTCCGGCCATCGAGAGATTCGAGGCGTGGGGCCGGCTGCCGGATCGACGGCGAATGCTCGTCGGTAGGGTCCAAGAGGATGCGAGCTTCAGTCACGGCTTGATCTCCTGATTGACGGCCTGGCTGCCTTCGGGGCCGGTGAGCCAGCCCCCGAACACGGTCGAGAACAGGCCTGCGCCGCTTCCGGCGAATACGATGTGGAAGGCTTCCGGCCGGAACTTGGGAAGCTGGACTTCTTCGGCGCCCGGCGGAAGCGGAAGGCCCTCGGCGATCCCCTCGGCGCCCCGCATCACGTCCCCGCCGCGCATGATGAGTGCCGCGGCCAGTTCTTGCTTGAGCTTCGCCTTGGTCCAGCCTGCTTCGCGAAACACGCGGCCGTGCTCTGGCCCGATGACCATCAGGGCCGAGAGCGCCACGCCCATCTTGGGGTGATGCACCGCCTTCAAGCAGGCGGCCATGCTGCGCACCAGGGAATCGGGTTCGCGGGAGAGCTGATCGACGATCAGCCGCGGGCCTTCGCAAGCGAAGACGGTCACCGTGTTCGTTCCGGTGGCTGCGCCGAAATCTGCCGAGAAGGGTTCCCAGGGTGAGCCTTCCTCGTCTTCCGCGAAGCACATGCCGAGTTTGCCGGGGTGGCCGAAGGTGGAGCGGTCGATTTCGCCCGGGCGGCTCCCGCCGATATTGCGAATCACCAGCTGGAGTGCCCGCCCGATCGTCGCGTTGGCGCGATTGCCCGGCGAGAGCACCGCCACGCCGGAGTTCATTCCGACTGCATGTCGGATCGGCCCGTTGACTACGGTCAGCGGCACGCAACCCATCGTCGTAGCTTGCACGCCGTGCATGTTGAACGTGTCGTTGCAGACCGCCTCGACCGCAGCGAGCACGATGGGAAGGTACTCGGGCTTGCAGCCCGCCATGACGGCGTTGATCGCAACCTTCTCGACGGTTCCCTCGACGAGGGAGGGCGGTACGATCGCGACGATCTCGGCCGGGGCGCGGGTCGTTCCTTCGAGCATGGCCATCACCCGGGCCTCGGTCGGTGGGACCACCGGGAGCCCGTCGGTCCAGCCCCGCTCGAAGATGGCCTCCTGCTCATCCTCGAGGGCAGCCAATTCGACGCGTCGCGAGCGAAGCACACCGCCCTCGAAGCGCAGCCGGAGTTCCGGCTCGCGGGTCGGATCGACGGAAAGGGATCCGCAGCCCGGCCGCCAGTCCACGAGCCCGGCGCCGAGGCCGGAGACGCCTGTGAGTTCTTCCCAATCGCCGCGGTGCCAGCCGAGCGCGCGAGCGGCCTCCTTGCCGTTCTCGACGCGCAGCAGGGTCGGCACCGCTTCGATGGCATGGTGCCAGGAGCGCTCGAGATTCGTCTCATCGACGGCGTCCATGCCTTCCGGGAAGGCCGGGTCGTCCTGGGTGAGGATGGTGAGGCCAGGGCCTGCGGCGAGTTCCGCCAGAACCGGAACGACGAGTTCGCAGGTCGGGCAATCGCGCTTCACGAACACGACGAGGCCGTCGGGAAGCGGAGCCTGGGACGGATCGGGCATGGGGTGCTCCCGGAGGGAAGCGTCGATTGTGCCATACTGGCAGTCCCCGTGTCACATCAAGGAGAGCCCCTTCCCATGGCCAATGAAGAGCGCGTTCGGATCGAGACGATCGACGGCATCGCCGACGTCCGAATGGTCCGCGGCGACAAGATGAATGCAGTCGATCTCGACATGTTCGTGGCGCTGATCGACGCGGGGCTCGAGATCGCGGAGGACAAGAAGATTCGCGCTGTCGTTCTCTCCGGAGAAGGACGAGCTTTCTGCAGCGGGCTCGATATCCCCAGCCTGATGAGCGGTGGTGTGGATCGGAGCGGCCCCAACCTTCTCGACCGGACGCCTGAGAGTCCGGCCAATATCGCCCAGCGCTGCGCCTGGGTCTGGCAGGAAGTGCCCGTCCCCGTGATCGCTGCGGTGCACGGCGTGGCCTACGGGGCAGGGTTTCAGATCGCGATGGGCGCCGACATCCGCTACGTCGCCCCGGACGCCCGGCTCTCGATTCGCGAGTCGCATTGGGGGCTGATCCCGGACGTCGCAGCCACCCAGACGGCGCGGCACGTCGTGGGGCTCGATGTACTGAAGGAGTTGACCTTCACGGGTCGGGTCGTCTCGGGAACCGAGGCGAAGGAGCTGCGCATCGCAACCCATCTGAGCAACGAACCGCATGCCGATGCCATGGGCCTGGCAAAGGAGATCGCGAGCCGCAGCCCCCACGCGGTGCGCGCTGGCAAGCAGCTCTGGAATCATGCATTTCAGGGAACGATCGAGGAGGGCCTGCATCTGGAGACCGAGCTGCAGAAGCAGCTCCTCGGTTCGCCCAACCAGATGGAGGCGGTCAAAGCCAACATGCAGAAGCGGGAGCCGGAGTTCGAGGATCCCAAGTGATCTCCACCCCCTCCGGCGGGCAACCGAACCACGAGAACGAGTGAGGGAGTGACCATGGGCCTGGAGATCTTGTTGGGCCTGGTTGTCGTCGCCATCGCTTTCGGGTGGCTCGCGCGAACCCATCTCTACCGATCGGATCTGGTGGCCTTCGACGAGCCGCGGGAAACCCCGTTTTCGGAGCGAGCGGAACCGAGTGAAGGTCACGCGGATGTTCTGGCGCGCATCCGAACCCTGAGCGATGGCGGAGGCATGGGCAAGAAGCGCTTGCGTGCCCTTCGAACACAGCTCGACACGTTATTCGATCTGGATGACCTGCCGGCTGAAGTCCGATCCGCCGGCGCGGATCACTTCTCCGCGGAGTGGGTGCTCGCTCCGGGCGCCGATCCCGACCGCCGGCTTCTCTACGTGCACGGAGGCGGTTTTGTCGTTGGCAGCCCCAGGAGCCATCGCACGTTGACCGTGAAGCTCTCGGAGTTGGCAGGAGCCGCTGTTCTCGCCGTGGACTACCGCTTGATGCCGGAACACCGCCGTGCGGAATTCTGCAATTACCTCCGGAGAAATTTTCCTTTTTCTTGGAGATAAGCGTCAATTCACCCGGTTCTTCGCAATAAGAACATTTTGGTTCATCCAAGAAGATCGAGGGTTTAAGCTGGGTTTTCGCTCAACGACTGGGTAGTAGATGTTCCGTCTTGTGATGGTCTGATAGTCTACTTTGCCACTGGAAGGTCACCACAGAGGTGCTCTGCATGTCAATCTCCAGGTGACGGGGCGCCAGACTTGTCCAGTCGATTGGGGAGCCCCACGGGGGCCGCACCACGACCTTGGGCGGCGTGATGACACGAATCCCGGTCAAGCGGGGCAGGGCGACCCAGTGCCCGGCTTCAGGACCGGGCCGCTGGTGTCACACTTGGATATCACTTCACCCGTGCGCCCGGGAACGTGCGACGTAAGCGGCCAACCTCGGACGTGGTTGCGGTCCGTATCGCGGGATCTCAGCCTGTGAGCGGGCCGAGAGGTGAGTCGGCGAAGTTCTCTTTCCAAAGCCGGGGCGTGAGTTCGGAGACCCCAGCCTGAGGGTGGACG
>JAAETT010000564.1 GCA_024228115.1 bacterium | reverse complement strand
CCAACCGTATGGCCGATGACCCAGAGTCCTGGCTCGATGACATGCTCCAACGCACCGCCATCGGTGAAGAGGGCGCAGCTTTCGACCAGATGGAGACCTTCGGGAGGGAGCTCCTGGGTGAAGGGGCCATCGAGGAGTGGCGTCCCTGGTTCGAGACCCAGTGGGCTCGCCCGCTCACCACTGACCTAGATCCTAGGGATGTGCCCCCGAGTCTGGTCTACCAGCTGGACATCCCGGATGACTTACCTTTGCGCCGAGTGATCGACGAGCTCGACCCTGAGAAGTTGAGCATGGACGCACGAAACCGCATCCAGGCCAACCTCGATGTGTTCGACAACCCGACGGTCATCTTCGAGAAGGACATGATCACGGCCAAGGGGCTGCGCTCGGTTGCCAATAGAGACACCATGATCGGGAACATGCTGCGCCGGATCTCAGACAAGATGTCACCTCGTGCCGGTATCCGCCGCACAGGAGACTTAGGCAACGAGACCGCTAGCCAGGTCGGCCAGCTCGCAGCGACCAAGCGAGCCAAGGAGGCCCTGGTAGTTGACCACGTCAACCGGCTCGGGGTCACCCGCCAGGGTGCAAGCGAGCTATGGGACGCATCCGCCCGGGAGATGGGTGGAGACGCTGACCTGCTGAGCACGCTCACCGATGTGCT
>JAAETT010000563.1 GCA_024228115.1 bacterium | reverse complement strand
TCAGTGTCCACCCTCAAACCAGGGTCGCCGAACTCACGCCGCGCCTCTGGAAAGAGAACTTCGCCGACGCTCCCCTCGGGCCCCTGACAGGCTGAGACCCCGCGATACGGGCTGCAACCACGTCCGAGGCTGGCCGCTTACAGCAAGATGATCCAAGAGCGTGAGCGTCGGGGGGAGCGGTCCATTCTGCACCTCCTTGAACCCCCTATCGTGCGCCTACCGATGGTTCGGGGCAAGGGGATTCGGCCAAGTAGCCGGAGTGAAAGGGCCCCGCCGGCATTGCCGACGGGGCCCTGGTATCTCAGACCGGATTCGGCCTCTCCGAACGAGAGCCGGGTTCGACCACTCCGAACAAGAACCGGGTTCGGCCTAGATGTCGAAGTAGAGCTCGAACTCGTGGGGATGCGGGCGAAGGCGCATCGGGTCCACCTCGTTCTCGCGCTTGTAGTCGACCCAGTTCCTCACCGAGTCGTCGGTGAAGACGTCGCCCTTGAGCAGGAAGTCATGGTTGTTTTCGAGTTCGTCCAGGGCCTCCGAGAGGCTGCCCGGCATGGTCTCGATCGAAGCCAACTCCTCCGGAGCCATCGAGTAGAGATCCTTCTCGAGCGGCTCGCCCGGATCGATCTTGTTCTCGATGCCGTCCAGGCCCGCCATCAACATGGCAGAGAAAGCCAGGTACGGGTTGGCCGTCGGATCCGGGTAGCGGACCTCCACGCGCTTGGCCTTCGGGCTCGCCGAGTACATCGGGATCCGGCACGAAGCCGAGCGATTCCGAGCCGAGAGGGCCAGATTCACCGGCGCCTCGAAGCCCGGGACCAGGCGCTTGTAGGAATTCGTGGTCGGATTGGTGAAGGCTGCCAGCGCTCGGCTGTGCTTCAGGATGCCGCCCACATACCAGAGGCCGAGATCCGAGAGTCCGGCGTAACCGTCCCCCGCGAATAGCGGCGTCCCTTCCTTCCAGATCGACTGGTGGCAATGCATGCCCGAACCGTTGTCGTCGAAGAGCGGCTTCGGCATGAAGGTCGCCGTCGCGCCGTTCTGACGGGCCACCTGCTTTACCACGTACTTGAACTTGGTGAGCCGGTCGGCCATGTCCAGCATCGTCTCGAACTTCATGTCGATTTCGCACTGGCCAGCGGTCGCCACCTCATGGTGCTGCGCCTCGACGTGCAGGCCGACCTGCTGCATGACCAGCACCATCTCGGTGCGGAGATCCTGCAGGGAGTCCGTCGGCGGCACCGGGAAGTAGCCCTCCTTGTGACGCGGCTTGTAGCCGAGGTTCCCGCCTTCTTCTTCCCGCCCCGAGTTCCAGATCCCTTCGACGGAGTCGACCTCGAAGAAGCCATGGTTGGCCCCCGTCGAGAAGCGGGCGTCGTTGAAGACGAAGAACTCGGCCTCGGGTCCGAAGAACACCGTGTCGCCAATCCCGGTCTGCCTCAGATGAGCCTCAGCCTTGCGGGCAATGTGGCGGGGATCGCGATGGTACGGCTGGTGGGTGATCGGATCGACGATGTCGCAGATCAGCACCAGTGTCGGATGGGCGAAGAATGGATCCATGAACGCGGTCGAGGCGTCCGGGACCATCAGCATGTCGCTCTCGTGAATCGCCTGCCAGCCGCGGATGGAGGAGCCATCGAAACCCATCCCATCTTCGAAGGTCGACTCGTCGACCTCACTGATGGGGAAGCTGCAATGCTGCCAGGTGCCCGGCCAATCGATGAACCGGAAGTCCACCATCACCGCGTTGTTTTCTTTGGCCAGTTCGAGGGCCTGTTTGGGAGTCATCGGTTCGCTCGTTCCTCTGATTGGGGGAGGTTGGGGGTTGGGCTGGGGGCTCCGCCTCCATCGGTCTGGCCACAGCCTGCGGAGCCGAGTCAGACTGCGGCGGGCCCGCGTTCTCCGGTGCGGATCCGCACCACTTCCTCCATGGGGAGGACGAAGATCTTGCCATCACCGATGCGACCGGTGTTGGCAGCGCTGACGATCGCCTCGACAACCTTCTCGGCCATCTCGTCTGCCACGGCGATCTCGATCTTCACCTTCGGCAGGAAGTCGACGACGTATTCGGCACCCCGGTAGAGTTCTGTGTGGCCCTTCTGGCGGCCGAAGCCCTTGACCTCGGTCACCGTCATTCCCTGGATTCCGATCTCGTGCAAGGCCTCTTTGACCTCGTCGAGCTTGAAGGGTTTGATTACCGCCTCGATCTTGCGCATCACCGCTCCTGTGCGCCTGTCGGCGCTCCGTCCAGGCGTTTCGAGTCCGGCCCGCTCGGGTCGGCTCTCGCCTGATTCGGCTCAGAACGCCGGACCGTATCACAACGGCCTCAGGACATCGCCTGTTCTCGGGCCTGGAACAAAGCAACCGCGGTGCCAACGAAGAGAGGGCCAATCATCCCCGGATCGGCCGGATCCGGCAAATTTGTGCCGAGACTTGCCCAGATGATGGGCAGCACCTGCTCAAGATCCGGGCATCGGCTCCGCCCCGGGCGTTCCGGAACCCCTTTTGGATGGAACGTCGCTTGCAGCAAGGGGCCATCGTGCACGAATCCACCCTATCGACCGCAGGCAGCCTGGTCCGGGATCTCCCTGACCTCGAGCGCCTGTTCCAGAGTTTCTTCGAGCGATCAACCCAGGAGGGCGGCGCGCCGCCGGCACTGCGGGAATGGACCGACCTCGCCGAGGCCTGGCGCATCCTCCACGCCCTTCGCCAGGCCCGGGGCAACCGATCCGAAGCCGCCCGCCAACTCGGCATTGGCCGCCGCACGCTCTACACCAAGATGGAGAAGCTCGGCATCGAGCCGACTTTCTCCGTCCGGCCCTGAACCGGGCGCCAGCGCGATACCAACGCAAAAGGGCGTTGCGTTCACCGGGATCCGGTGAGCGCAACGCCCCGTTGCGTTGCCTTGACCTCGAGGGGCGTCCCCTCGGTCGCATTCAGAAGGTGTAGATGACCTCGACGCCGGCGGTGAGCTGATCGTCCTCGTCGAAGCTGGCTACGCCCGGGGCGAAGCTGTCGTCTCCGACGAAGAGGTCTCCACCGTCGCTGATGTCGTCGTAGCGAAGCTCGCCGCGAACCAGGAGGTTCTCGGTGAGCTTGTAGTCGACGGTTCCAGTCAGGCCCCATACGTCGAGATCGCTGCCGCCACCAAAGAAGTTGTCGATGTCGACGTACTCGGCGCGGAACGCGACACCCGTGCGCTCGTTGATCGCAAGGCGACTTGCCCAGGAGACTCCGTAACCCTCGATATCACGACCACGAGAGTTCTGGGTCTCGATGTAGTCGGCATTCACGTAGGTGGTGAAGTTCTCGGACGGGCTGAAGGAGAGGATCACATCCAGGATCGTCTCCTTGTCGCCGGCCGGTGCGTCGAAGCCCAGGCCGCTGTCCGAATCGCCGTGGATGCCGTTGAACGACCAGGAGAACTGGCCAGCACCACCGCCGATCGACCACAGCACCGCCTTGTTCTTGTTCCGATCGATATCGTTGGCCGGGAACGATCGCGTCTCATTCACGAAGCCAAGTGAAACGTCGAGGCCCGCAACAGCGGTCGAGGCCAGGATTCCCGTATGGGTGATCGGCTGGAACAGGTTGTAGACGTGACCGCGTGTGATGTTGAAGTTGTCGGGAGACTGCACCACTTCGGCGCCGATCAAGGTGGCGAATTTGCCGAACTTCATCTCCACACCCTCGCCGAGCGGGGCCAGGTATTGGATGTAGGCCTGATAGAGCTCGAAGTCGTTGCCGCTGAATCCGTCGCCTGCGCCGAAATCACCGGAAAGCAACCCGGCGTCCTTGCCGTAGACGAAGTCCGCACGGAAGCCGGCGCGGTTCTCCTCGCTGATGCCCCGCTCCATCCAGATCCAGAGCTGGTCCAGGGAGAAGCTGTTGGCATCCGGACGGAATGGATAGGCGAAGCCGCCGGTATTCGAGCCGTTCAGTGCCCGACCATCCGGATCGTTGAAGTTGTAGAGATAGCTCGCCGAAACCCAGCCACCGATCTCGATGGTATCGAGGAACTGGGCCAGGCCGTTCGAACCGCGCTGGTCGAGTTCGACCTGCTCGATCACGTGTTGCTGAGCGGAAAGCCTCTGGTTGGCGGACGAGAGCTGATCGGTGGTCGCTTCGAGGCGATCCTCCATCTGGCTCATCCGCTCCTGCATGAGGCGCATCTGCGCTTCCATGTCTTCATCCGCCGCCAGTGCGCTCCACGGCACGAAAAACGACGATGCCACCAGGACTGTCAGCCATCCAATTCTCATCTCGGGAATCCCTCCTACTGATGATGCCCCTGCATGAACGAATGCGGGGCTGCAACTCCCATACCAGGCTCTTTGCGTGTGCATTCGTGCACAACTGGGCAGAGACCGGAACCTCTCGTCTTAGAACTCGTAGAGCGGGACCGGGGAGATGCCCCGATCGGAGGCGTGCGTGCTTGGAAATAGTGCACGCGTCTTGCCGTGGCAACGGGGTACGCGCACGATCTGCCCGGTCGCTCAATCGCGCGGCCAGAGATCCTTCTCATCCAGGTAGGCCCGTGTACGCGAACACGATCCCATTGTGTTCATCGTGGTGCGAAGCACTCGCAGATCATCGATGGTATCGATGTCGAAGCCTTCCGGAAGAACGACGTGGCGGAGGCCGAGTCGATCGGCCTGGGCCAACGTGTCACCGAGAACCGAAGCCGTGCTCATTGGATGGTCGAAGATCCCGGGCGCCGGCCTGCGCAGGCCGACCAGGTTGTAGCCGCCATCGAGATCCGGACAGATCACCAGATCGGCCTGCTCGAGCCCGACGAGAGCGGCCTCGAGCACGGCACCATCCAGTGCGGGGCTGTCGCTTCCCCGCACCAGGATCGGTCCGAACCCCTCGGCTGCGGCTTCCCCGATGGCGTGCTCCATCCGCTCGGAGAGGCCCGGCCCGCGCTGGCCAACCACCGAGCAACCGACCGGCACGGGAACCCCGGGCGATTCGACCGCCTCATCGGGGTGGATTGCCAACCGAAGGGACAAACCGAGCGCCGGTGCCGCTCGGGCCATCGCCTCGAGCACGTCCTCGAGCAGGCAGGCGTAGAATTCTGCGGCCTGAAGCAGGGTGAATGGCGGGCAGAGCCGGGTCTTCACGGCACCGGCGTCCGGGCGCTTCGCGAAGACGATCAGCAGCGGACCCCTGTCCCCTGAATCGCCGCTCACGAAAGAAAAGGCAGAGCGACGATCTGGGCGCCGAAACCACCCGCCTGCAGCTGTGTCCCGGCCTCCGCCAACTCGGCCTTCACGTAGCCCATTCCGATCGGGCCAAGACTCGGCGAGCGAACACTGCTCGTCACTTCGCCGATCTTCCGGCCCTCGTGCGCCAACTCGCTCCCGCGCTCCTGAAGCTCGCCAGCGAAACGCAAGCCGACCAACAGATGGCTCGCCCGACCGCGGCTCCGCATCCGGGCCACGACCTCCTGGCCGGTGTAGCAGCCCTTGTTCTCCGAGACAGCCTCGTCCATCCGTGCCTCTGCAGGCAGAACGGAATCATCGAGCTCCTTGCCCATGGCAGCCTGGCCCATCTCGATGCGCAGGCACTCGTGGACTTCCGTGTCACCATCGACCAGTCCGTGCCTTTCGCCGACAGCGCGCAGGGCCTCTGCCACCTCGTCTCCGCTGCCCGCAGGTGCGAAGAACTGCAACGCGGGCAAGCCGGTGAGGCTGTAGTTGGCGACACGAACCTCTTCGTCCGCAATCCGCGCGACGACCGAGCCGCCTGCGACGGCTGGTGGCGCACCTCCCGTCATGGCTGAGAAGATGTCCTCTGCGGTGGGACCGTCGAGAGACCAGCGCTCCAACTCGGCGCTGCGATCCGAGAGGTCGACGTCATCCGCGATGATGAAGCCCTCGAGAACGGAGGTGATCCGCGACGCGTCTGCCCGCGGAAGTCCGAGCCAGAAGACCTCGTCGAGACACAGGATGCGCAGATCTGCGGTGATGCGTCCCTGCCGTGTGAGCAACAGAGCGCGGCAACCTGCGCTGGGCGCGAGCGAGGCCACATCGTTGCTGACCATGCTATCGAGCCAGCGCGAGCGTTCGCTGCCGGAAACTTCGATCACCCCGCGAGTTTCCTGTCGGAACAACCCGGCGCCGGCTCGAACCGCGTCGAGACTTTCGGCCAGGCCGCTCATGTCGAGTCCTCTCCTCCACCTTGCCAGCGGCGGACCTCGAACTCCGTCGCTCGCTCGGGCAGAAGTGCCGTGCCGTAGAGCGCCTCGACGGTCTTTTGTTGACGGGCATGCCAATCGTCCCAGCGTTCTTGCATCACGTCGAAATCGCGCTCGTTGTCCACATCGACGGCGCAGCCCCCGCCTTCGGTGATGACGACACGGATTCGGGCCTTCAGCAGAGCGCCCAACGCACGTTCGACCCGCTCGATCGTGACCCAGTTCCGAAAGCGGTCGGCCAGCCAACGCCAGCGGCGGCGGTCGAACACGCCCGCCAGATGCATCAACGAGTAGTAGAAGAGGACACGCAGGCCACCGCCCTCATCCCAGAAGATGCGCCAGGCCAGGGCCAGCGCGTTCCCGAGTTGCTTCTGATAGCGGTGCTCGTACAACTCTTCGATGTGCTGCCGCTTGCCGAGCTTCGGAGGCCTGGCGAGGTGCAAGTTGCTCTGACGCATCCTTCCCTCGCGAAGATTGAAGTAGGCCATCTCGATGCCTGGCTTGCCGGCCTCCCCCGGGCTGCCGACCTCCGGATAGAACGGCTGCATGCTCTCTTCGCTGACCAGGCCGAGGGAGTAGTCCACCTCCTGGGCAGCGCCCTCCTTGATGAATGCGGAGATCTCCTGAGGCGTGGCCAACGGGACGTCGGAGGAGAGGAAGAGCACGAGATTCTCCCGCTCATCGGGAGTGGGATCCCGGCCCGCGGGGCCCGCACCGGGCAACAGCCGCCGATAGGTCTCCCAGGCATTCTCGAGCAGGTTGCGAAACTCCGGGACCACCGTGAGGGGTTTGCACAGCTCCCCCGCCAACTCGCGAGTGAGGGTCGCTTCGAGCCGAGCCGCATCACCGACGACCCAGACTTCGCTGACCTCGGGCACCCGTTGGAGAGCGGCCACCGCGTGGCCCACGAGGCTCCGGCCCGCCAGCTCCAGGTGGGCCTTGTTGTCCCCGTAAACCGCCTTGGCGGCTCTCCCGCCTCCGGCGGCAACGATGGCCGGCACCTGCAACCCAGCTGACTCCCGTCGAACGATTCAGACTACCCCGCGTTCCACACCAGGTAAACGCTCGTGACTACGAGACAAGAACCATCGCTGCAAATCCGACCGCTGCGGCCAGCGGTGTGACGCGCAGCGAGGATGAGCCTGGCGAAACCCGCGAAGGAATGGTGGAGCCGAGCGGGATCGAACCGCCAACCTCCGCGTTGCGAACGCGGCGCTCTCCCAATTGAGCTACGGCCCCGCCGGGAAGGCAGAAACGGTAGGCGTCCCCGCAGGAACTTGCAACGGCGGCCTCTGGAGAGCAGGCTTCCTGCATGACCGTGCAACTTCGTCGAATTCTGGTCCCGATCGATTTCTCGGAGCACGCCGAGCCCGTCTTGGAGTGGGCGGCGCACCTGGCAGCGGAGCATGGCAGCGAGATCATCCTGCTACACGCCTACCACCTGCCCGTGGAGTTCCAGCAGCTCGAAGGTGCCTACCTGCCCCAGGATTTCTGGGACACGGTGAAGGACGAGGGCCAGCAGGGCCTCGCGACCCACGCCGAGGCGCTCCGCTCCCGCGGCATCCAGGTACGGTCCGTCGTACGCGAGGGCTACCCGGCCACCGTGATCGAGGAAGAAGCTGCGGCTGAGGGCGTCGACCTGATCGTGCTCGGAACCCACGGCCTCTCAGGCCTGAAGCATCTGCTCCTCGGCAGCATCGCGGAACGCGTCGTCCAGAAAGCCCCCTGCCCCGTACTCACGGTCAAGCTTCCCAGCTGAAGAGTCCGTTTCAGACTCCGTCCCCGCTCGTTGACTTTTCACCGAGTTTGCCGGCCGGGTGACGGGCATGATAGGCGGCGCGGGTGAAGCCGCGTTCTTCTTCGAGGGCTGCAGAGAGGGCAGCGAGCACGAGCAACTCGGCGGCGACACTGGCGCGAGGCGCAAGGCCAAGACCTCCGCCTTCCTGATGGACGCTGGCGTCGAGCACGACGGCTGCCTCTGCGGCGAGCGGCGAGTCCGGATTCCCGGTCACTGCAATGACCTCGGCACCTAGCGCTCGGACCGCCTTCGCGGTTGCGGTGAGCTCCGTGGCTCCGCTGTTGCTGATGGCGATCACGACGTCTCCAGCCACGACCTGGCCGGCACTACCGTGCACGGCTTCGGTTCCGTGCAGAAAGGTTGCCGGGGTCCCGGTGGACGAGAGCAGGGATGCCGCGTAGTGCGCAACGTGTTCCGGCTTTCCGATCCCCGTGACGTGAAGTCGCCCGCCGCGCGCTTCGCAGGAGCGGATACAAGCCGCGGCGGCATCGAAGCCGGCCGGATCGTATCGCTCGCGGAGCGCGATCAACTCGTCCACAGCCACACCGAGAGCATTCATCGCGCGTTCGGATGCCAGAATGGCCGAGGTGCCCACGCACTCGGGCAAGGCCAGCTCGATTGGTGCACCATCGTAGAGCTCGGAAACCCTTGCGAATGCGGCCGCTGGATCGTCCGGAAAGGCTCCCAGCTTTTCGACACAGGCTGCACCACAGGCGTTGGCCAGCAGCGCTGTATCTTCCCAACCAAGCCCATTGGCAAGTGCCACGAGCAGACCTCCCAGGAAGGCATCGCCAGCCCCGGTCGTATCGACCACCTCTTTCGCGGCCTTGCTTGGAACGCGCAATGCGACACCCTCTGCCGAGATCGCACAACCCGCCGCACCATCGGTCACGATGACAGCGTTGTTCCCATAACGCGCACGCATTGCCTCGGCGACGGCAAGGACATCGCCGGCTGCCTCGGGCACCAGCTCCGCGGCAGCGGCCTTGGCAGGTTTCAACACGTCGGCTGCGCACAGCAGCTTCTCGAGCGTCGGCGTGTCGCCCAGGCCCGGAACCGCAGCCGACGGCGGAAGGTCGAGATCGAGCAGCGTCGGAACCCCCGCCTCCCGTGCGAGTTCCAAGACGCATAACGCGGCATCGAGAGGTAGTTGCGAAACCTCGGTCGTGACACGTGCGGCCGCTTGGATCAACTGCGTGAAATGCTCGCGAATGAAGGCGGGTGTGGTTTCCGAGGTGGCTCCCGGTGCCATGTAGATGGCCCGCTCGCCAGAATCATCGACGAAGATGTCGGCGAAGGTGCTCGCGGAACCATCCAGGACGAGATGACGCTCGATGCCAAGCCCGTCCATGGCCTGGCGCAGGAAACGTCCGCCCGCATCGTCGGCCTGCTTGCCGAAGATGCCCGTCGGATTCCCGAGCACGGCGGCCCAACCGAGATGATTGAGTACGACGCCGCCAACGCGTTGCTCCTCGGCCACACCACCCTGAACGTGGATCGTTCCCTTCTCTTCGCTGCCGAGAATACGCGGAACCCGGCGGATGCGATCCACCGCCATGGAACCGATTCCGAGGGTTCGTCCGCGCTTCACTCCGCGGCTCCGGGCTCCGGTGTCACCCAGGTTGGAACGAGCAGCTCCGAGGCTTGATTCCGGACTTCTTCGAACATTTCATCGAAGCGTTCCGCATCCGGGCGAGCAAGAGCAGGTGTACCTTCCGCGACTGCGTCACAACGAATCACACCTCGCGAAAGCAACGCGCGCTTCAAGCAGGCAATCGTGCGCTTGCCACCTGCGGCTCGCGTTCCTAGGCGAAATGCCTCCACCACCCGTTGGATCCTGTCCATTCGCTCGGCGTCACCGGCGCGACATAGTTGCCAGGCGCGGGCCCACTCTCGCGGCATCGCGTTGGCGGGCCCGGCCACCACGCCGATGGGAAGCCCACCCCGCATGCGATTGCGCTGCCAATGCTCCGAGATCGAACCCACGATACCCGTCCGCGGCCGGAAGATCTCGAAGATCAGCATCGCATTGCCAACGTAGATTCCGAATTCGCCGCGATCGCGAAAGCCCCTTGCAGCTTGCGTGTAGTTCCCCAGCACGCGCTTCGACGCGCTCACCTTGATGCCACGGACGAAATCGAGCCGTGAGAGTGCCTTGACCTGCCGCGTTCGGATGTGGGGGATCTTCGGATCCACGGCGATATCCGCGTTGTCGTACAGATACACCGGAATGCGTCGCGTGCGTGCGTCCAGCAGATCGGCCACGTCGCGAGCAACGAAGCGCACCGGATCCGAAAGACCGCGGATCGAGAGTGGCGCCAGCACCGCCGCATCTACGCCGCAGGCGATCGCGGCATCGAGATTTTCGAGGGTCTCCTCAGGCGTACGAGCCGTGATTCCCGCCCAGGATTCGACGGGCCTCCCGAGTTTGGCGTTCGCCTTGGCGACTTCCTCGGTACAGACCTGAATGACACGCCGCTGGGTCGCAGCGCCGATCCGATCCCACTCTCCCGTGGTGCCAGCCGCGAAGACGACGTCTGCCCCATATCCATCCTGGACGACGAAGCGCACGACCGAGCGCAGATCGTCCTCCAGCAGCTGTCCATCTTGGGACAACGGCGTCACCACGGGCACCGAAAGCCCGGGTCGGGGTCGCGTATCCTCGACCGTCCTCATCGCCCGGAAGGTTAGCGAGTCGCAGGCGAGGACGTTCTTTCGGCCTCGACCTAGACCGTCTCGAAGAACGTCGCGATCGGAACGCCCAGAGCCGTCGCGACCTTGTACAGGGTCGTCACCGAGGCAGCGCTCTTCCCGAGTTCGATCTGCGAAATCAAGCTCACCGAGAGGCCCGTCCGGTTCGCGACCTGTTTCAGGGTCAATGTCAGGTCGTGACGCCGTCCCCGGATGCGCTCGCCGATCGCAGAGTTGAGGTGCTCCTCCGGATCGACAGCCAGGCCGTGCTCTTTCACAGCGGCCGAAAGAACCGGGCGCAGATCATCGACGGCGGTGGGCCTCTTCAGGTAGTCGAAAGCGCGATGCTTCATCGTCGCCACCGCCGCTTCCACACTGGGCTCGTCGGTCATGCAGATGACGCAGAGGTCGTCGTCCACGGAGCGGATCTGCTGGAGCAGGCCGATTCCACCGTCCCCAGGGCGCCCGAGATCGAGCAGCACCATCTGGTAGCGGCCATTCCTTACTTCCTGGGCGGCCTGGGTGGGCTCCTGAAGGGCGGTGGCTTCATAGCCCTCTTGAGCCAGGAAGTGGGCCAACTGGCCGCGCATCTGCACGTCGGGCTCGACCACGAGAACGTTCAAGGGTTGGCTTCCTGCCATGATTCCTACGACCTCCGCATCCATGGAAACACCCATCGATTCGGCTGACATCGGAATTTCTTTAGGGGAAAACCCGGAGAAAACCGGTGGTTTTACCGACCCCTAAGGCCGAGGCTGCGAGTCTGGGAAGAGCCACTCTCGGCGGAACGTCTCCGGGCTCGTCTTCGTAGCGGTTACACCTCGGAACTCCATCCGGATGACCGGTGCCTCGCCCTGTTGAATGCTGAGCCAGGCAGGCCAGAGCACCCCGTCGAAGCTCTCCAGGGGCCCCAATCGCACCGTGATGTTCGCAGGCAGGTCGATCCGGACCGGCGAAAGGCTCTCCATATCGACCCACAGCGCCGTCGCGCCTCGCCCGCCGAGCACGTAGGCGTCCAGATCGTCGTCGTGGCCCAGCTCAATGGCACCCCCCGGCGCCCCGAGGGCAGCCAGGGCGGCCTGAAGCTTGGCGCGTTGCACGAGCTGGAGAAGGTGGAGGGGCGGGAGCCGCAGCTCGCCTGAGTGCACGCCTCCCTCACGAGTCGCCTCGAGCCGAGCCCCGGCTCGGAGATGGCGTTCGATCCGGCCACCTTCCAGCAGCTCGAGCCGAGCCTTGCCCGAAGGATCCGCGATCAGCGTTCCGCTGGCGATCTCCTCTTCCGTGTCGCCGCGCTGAAGACTCACCTCCATCGTCAACGCACGGTTCCGCTTGGCAACGCGATTTGCCTTCGCCACCGCACCCGCCACTTGCTTGGCGGGCGGGATGTAGGCGAGCGCAGCCGTCGCCAACCCAACGGCAAGCATCAGGGCCATCATCAGACCGAGACTTCGGAGACGAACCGTCATGCGCCGATGATGGTCTCTCGGCCCGCATAACGTGCCTTGCTGCCGAGCTGGGCCTCGATGCGAAGCAACTGGTTGTATTTTGCCACCCGATCCGTGCGGCACAGGGAGCCGGTCTTGATCTGACCCGCACCGGTCGCCACGGCCAGGTCCGCGATGGTCGTATCCTCTGTTTCCCCCGAACGATGTGAGACGACGGAGGAGTAGCCGGCGACCCGTGCCATCTTCATGGCGTCGAGGGTTTCAGAGAGCGTGCCGATCTGGTTGACCTTGATCAGGATCGAGTTGGCGACGCCGCGCTCGATGCCCTGTTGCAAGATCGCCGGGTTGGTCACGAACAAATCATCGCCCACCAGCTGAACCTTCCCGCCCAACGCGTCGGTGAGCTTCTTCCAGCCGTCCCAATCATCCTCCGCCAGCCCGTCCTCGATGGAGAGGATCGGGTAGCGATCACACCAGTCCTGGTAGAAGGCGACCATCTCCTCGGGGGTCTTCTGCTTGCCCTCACCGGCGAGATCGTAGATGCCGTCGGAATAGAACTCGCTGGAGGCCGGATCGAGGGCGATACCGATCTCGTCGCCCGGCCGATAGCCCGCCTGCTCGATTGCAGACAGGCATAGCTCGATGGCTTCCTGATTCGAGGAGAGATTCGGTGCGAAGCCACCCTCGTCGCCAACGGAAGTGGCGTAGCCCTTCTCCGAAAGAACGCCCTTCAGCTTGTGGAATACCTCGGCACCCCAACGCAGCGCCTCGGCGAAACTCCCTGCGCCCACCGGGTAGAGCATGAACTCCTGCAGATCGACATTGTTGTCAGCATGGGCTCCACCATTCAGCACGTTCATCATCGGGGCAGGCAACAGATGCGCATCCTCACCGCCCAGGAAGCGGTAGAGCGGCTCATCGCGAATCGCAGCGGCGGCGTGGGCGGCCGCCAGGGAGACACCCAACAACGCGTTGGCACCCAGCCGCGATTTCGTCTCGGTGCCGTCGAGAGCGCAAAGCGCATCGTCGAGGGCGCGTTGTTCGTCCAGGCCATCGAGATCGCGACCGCTGATGGAGGCTGCGATCTCGCCATTCACGTTGGCCACGGCGGTGCGAACGCCCTTTCCGAGGTAGCGATCCTTGTCGCCATCCCGAAGCTCGAGGGCTTCGCGGGCACCTGTCGAAGCACCGGACGGCACGGCGGCTCGGCCGCGCTTGCCGCTGGCGGTCGCCACCTCGACCTCGAGTGTGGGGTTGCCACGGGAATCGAGGATCTCGAGGGCACGGACGGTGGTGATTGCGCTGAACATACGGCCTCCGGGCTGGGGGGAGGGCGAATTTTAACCACTCGTCCTGCAGGGCGCCTCGGCCGCGTGCGGAGAAAAACCCGACCCATGCGCAAATGCGCATGGGTCGGGCAAACCCTGGACCTAGTCGACCCGAAGCGTGGTGGCGCCACCAAGCTTCACGAAAGGCCGAAGCTTGGCGAGCGCCGCCTCACCGATGCCTTTCACATCTGCCAGCTCGTCGACCTTCTTGAAGCCGCCGCGCTGCTTGCGAAGCGCCACGATGGCCCGCGCCCGGCTCTCGCCCACGCCGGGCAGGAGCACGAGCTGGTCAGGGCTCGCGGTGTTCAGGTTGAGCGCCCCCTGAAGGGCCGGTGCAACAGCTTCCGCCGGTTGGGGCCACCAGACGGAGCCGGTCGCCGGAGCCGCCAGGGCGAGCGCCAGGGCGAGGCCCAGCTTCTTGGTCATGGTTCGGAGGATCATGGGGAGGTTTCCCCGGGACCAGCGGGGCGAGGTCAGCTCGTGCGATGCACCGAGTAGTCGGCGGCCGCAACGAGGGCGTCTCGGATCGCACCGTCGGGGAACGGGGCGATGGCTTCGGCTGCGCGCCTGACGTGCTCCTCGGCGCGCCGGTCCGTGTCTTCGATGCCACGGTGACGGCGCACCAGATCGACGATCGGTGCAAGCTCTGCCGGGCTCAGCACCTGATCGATTTCGATCGGGCCTTCGGCCTCGAGCTCGAGGGTGCGCTGGGCGGCGGTCTTCAAGAGACCGGAAATCAACTCGCGCTCGGCTGGGGCGCAACGCTTCAGCGTCAGCAGGAGCGGAAGGGTGACCTTCCCCTCGCGAACATCCGTGAAGGGCTGCTTGCCGAGATCCTCTTCCCCGCCTGCGAAATCGAGGGCATCGTCGCGCAGCTGGAAGGCCAACCCGAGTTCTTTGCCGAACTCAGCGATGCGCCGGCGCTCGGCTCGGGTCACACCACCTAACACGGCACCGGATTCCGCGGAGGCGGAAAGGAGGGTCGCGCTCTTCCGCTCGATCACCGAGTAGTAGTGGGCCTCCGTCACGCGCGGATCGAAGCTCGCTTCGAGTTGGAGGAGCTCCCCTTCGGCCATCTGCCGGATGGTGCTCGAGAAGATCCAAAGGATATCGAGGTCGCCGTCTTCGACGACCATCGACGACGCACGTGCGTAGAAGAAATCTCCCACCAGCACCGCACGGCGGTTGCCCCAGATCGCCCGTGCGGCCGCGCGCCCGCGCCGTAGATTTGCCAGATCGACCACGTCATCGTGAAGCAGCGTGGCGGTGTGCAGCAACTCGACGGCGGCGGCGATCTGCACACAACGCGGTCCGGTGTAGCCGCAGAGTTCGGCTGCAAGCATGACCAGCACCGGGCGCAAGCGTTTGCCACCGGACGAGAGCACGTGTTCGCCGATCGCGCCGACCAGCGCCTGTTCGGAAACGAGCTGGTCGCGCATCGTCCGCTCGACCTGTTGCAGGTGCGGTTCGAGTCGAGCAAGCGCCGTGGCAAGGGCCGGCGGAGGGGAGGAACTCTTCGCCATCGTCTCCGACGCTAGCGCCAGTGCCCCCCGGTGTCAAAACCCGATACGTAAAAACCCGTGTAATGGCAGGCGTTTACCGTTGTTCACCTGGGCGTGAAACAGCGTTCTCGAAGAGCCAACGAACCGCCTGGCCGATATCCTCGACCCCAAACGCACCGTCGACCGCGGGTGCTTCGGCAGCCACCGCCGCAGGCACCAGGACGCGGCCGAAGCCAAGCCGGCCGGCCTCGCGCAGGCGTTGGTCGAGGCGTCCCACCCGCCGCACCTCCCCGCCTAGCCCGACTTCGCCACAGGCCGCGACATCCGCGGGCATGGCCTTGTCGAGACGACTGGATGCGATGGCCAGGGCGACCGCGAGATCTGCGGCGGGTTCGGTCACGCGCACGCCACCAACGACGTTGACGTAGACGTCACAGGACAACAGATCGATTTCGCTGTGGCGATCGAGTACCGCTAGCAACAGCGCGACGCGCGCGTCATCGATGCCGACGCAGGTGCGACGCGCCGTGCCATAGCCCGCCGGCGCGACGAGGGCTTGAACCTCGAGCAGGACAGGACGTGTACCTTCCATGACGGGCACGATGCAGGAGCCCGGCGAGCCCGGCCTACGCTCGGCCAGGAAGAGCTCGCTGGGATTCTCCACCGCGCTGAGACCCTTTTCGCCCATGGTGAAGATGCCGACCTCCTGGGTCGAGCCGAAACGGTTCTTGCTGGCGCGAAGCAGCCGAAATGGCGTGCTGCGATCGCCTTCGAAGTTCAGGACGACATCGACCAGGTGCTCGAGCACGCGCGGCCCGGCCAGCGTGCCTTCCTTGGTCACGTGGCCGACTAGCACCAGCGCGGTGCCGTGGTTCTTCGCCGTCGCCGAGAGCAACGCCGCGCACTCTCGCACCTGGGAAACGGAACCGGCGGCGGATTCGATCCGCTCCGTCCGCGAGGTCTGAATCGAATCGACCACGACGACGGCCGGGCTGTGGTCGCGCCACGGCCCGGCCAAGGCCTCGACCCGCGTTTCCGACAGAACCATCAGGGAACGGGGGATCTCGCCCAGGCGCTCGGCGCGCAAGCGCACCTGTTCGAGGCTCTCCTCACCCGTCACATACAGAACCCGGCCGGCCTTCTGTTCGATCTGGGCCGCAAGCTGCAACGAAAGGGTGGACTTGCCGATCCCCGGCTCGCCGCCGATCAACACCACCGAGCCCGGCACCAGACCACCACCGAGCACGCGATCGAGTTCGGCGATGCCGGTGGGGAGGCGCGGGGCACCGTCGGTATCCACGTCCGCCAGAGGGATGGCCTTCCCCGCGGCTCCGTCAGGTTGAGCCGCCACCAGACTGGCAACCAGCTCGTCACCCGCCACCGGCTCCTCGATCAGCGTTTCCCAGGCCCCACAGCCCGGGCAGCGCCCAAGCCAGCGGGGCTGCTGGGTGCCGCACTCGGTACAGCAAAAAACGGAGCGCGGCTTGGCCATGGACGCAAATGTAGCCGTGGAGGCCTAAGATGGAGGCATGGGTCTCTACGACTTCTACGAGCAGCGCCTCTTCCCCCCGATCCTCGACCGGGCGATGAGGAAATTCGGCCCCCAACGCGAGGAGACCTTGGCTGAAGCCAAGGGGGACGTCCTCGAGATCGGCTTCGGCACGGGCTTGAACCTCCGGTACTACCCGGATGGCGTGGAAAAGCTCTCTACAGTCGATCCGATGGACGCGCTCCAAGAGAAGGTCCAGACGCGCATCGACGCGGTGGACTTCCCGGTCGAACGTCACCATCTGCCCGCCGATGGCGCCCTGCCGTTCGACCAGGGCCGGTTCGATACGGTGACCGTCACCTGGACCCTGTGCACCATCCCGGACGCCCACGCCGCGCTGAAGGAGATGCACCGGGTACTCAGTCCGGAAGGCAAGCTCCTCTTCATCGAACACGGCCGCAGCGACGATGCGAAGGTCGCCAGCTGGCAAGACCGCATCAACCCGCTCTGGAACGTGATCGGCTGCGGCTGCAACCTGAACCGCAAGACGGGTGAAATGGTCGAGCGCGCCGGCTTCCAGCTCGAACGCCTCGAACAGCTGATCGAGGGCCCGCGCGTCTTCGCCACCCTCTACCGAGGCGCCGCTCTGCCCAAAGGCTGAAGAGTCAACCAGCGGGGACGGGGTTTACAATTGACTTCTTTGGCGGGTGCCCGCCAAAGAAGTCAATTGTAAACCCCGTCCCCGCTGGTTGACTCTTCCCCTGTCACCCTCGTGCAGGGTGATGGTTGACGGGGGGCGAGGCGGACTTGTAACATCCCGTTCTATTGAGGTTTTCGGGAGGTTCCATGTTCGAACACTATGCATGGCTGGCGGATCGGGCCCTGGCTGGAGAGGCACCGTCGGAGAGCGACGCCGGTTGGATCCTGGACGGCGAGGACGTCCAACTCCTGCCCTTGTTGCAGGCGGCCTTCGCCCCGCGGGAGAAGCATTTCGGCCGCAAGGTGATGGTGCATGTGCTGAACAACGTGCAGAACGGCCTGTGCCCGGAGGATTGCGGCTACTGCTCCCAGTCGAAGAACTCGGATGCGGCGATTCGCAAGTACCCGATGAAGAGCGACGAGGAGATCCTGGCGGAAGCAGAAGCCGCCGCCCGGGCAGGGGCCTCGCGCTATTGCATGGTGATGTCGGGCAGGGCGGCAACCCTCGCACACACCCGCAAGCTGGCGGAGCTGATCCGCACGGTAAAGGAAACCTACCCGATCGAGGTCTGCGTCTCGCCGGGCCTGATCAACGAGGAACAGGCGCGCATCCTCGCCGACGCCGGCCTCGACCGATTGAACCACAACCTCAACACGAGCCAATCCCACTATCCGGATGTCTGCAGCACCCATACATACGAGGAGCGAGTGGAAACCCTGCGCGCTGCCAAGAAAGCCGGCATCCAGCCGTGCAGCGGGCTGATCATTGGGATGGGCGAGGAGAGCCGGGACATCGTCGAGGTCGCCTTTCGCTTGCGCGAGCTCGAGGTGCCGTCCATTCCCGTGAACTTCCTGATCCCGATCGATGGCAACCCGGTGATGGAAGATGGCAGCCTCACACCGGAGCGTTGCCTGCGAGCGCTGGCGCTGGTGCGGCTCATCAACCCGACCGCCGAAGTCCGCATCGCCGGCGGGCGAGAAGGCAACATCCGCAGCCTCGGTCCGCTGGCACTCTGGCCTGCGAACTCGCTCTTCGTCGACGGCTATCTCACGACCCGGGGTGACAACGAGATCGATACCTACCGGATGATTCGCGACGCGGGCTTCGAGGTAGACGGCAACCCTGCCTACGACGCACTGCATGCGGAAACACCGGAAGGCGAGTTCCGCTTGCGTGGTGGCGACGGCGAAATCCTGAAGCCCGGGATCGGGCGGCCCACCCGGGGCTTCTGAGTTGGGCGACCCGGTCGCCGAGGTCGCCGCCGAGGCATTGGGTGCCATTCGGGCTCGTGGTACCCATCGGCGAATGCGCGTGCTCGAGGGCATCCAAGGGCCTCGCATGCAGGTCGATGGCCGCGACGTGCTGCTCTTCGCCGGCAGCAACTATCTCGATCTCGCCGGGCATCCTGAAGTCGTCGAAGCCGCAGCCGCGGCGGCACGGGAGCACGGCGCCGCCGCAGGTGGTTCACGGCTGATTTCCGGCAACCTGGCCATTCATGAAGCGCTCGAAGAAGAATTGGCTGCATTCCTCGGCACGCCATCCGCATTGGCGTTCAACACGGGCTACATGGCGAATGTCGGGGTGATTCCGGCGCTGGTCGGCAAGGGCGACGTGGTCGTGTCCGACGCCCTCAACCATGCGTCGATCATCGACGGCTGCCGGCTCTCCCAGGCCGAGACCCGCATATTTCCCCATGGCGATCTAGACGCGTTGGCAGACGTACTGGCGAGAGCGGAGAACGAGTTCCGCCGCATCCTCGTCGCCATCGATGGCGTCTACAGCATGGACGGAGACGTGGCGCCGCTTCCGGAAATCCTCGCCCTCGCGCGCCAGCACGGAGCGATGACACTTCTGGACGACGCCCACGGCACCGGAACCCTGGGTCGAGCCGGGCGCGGCAGCGCTGAGCTTTGCGGTGTCACGGAACAGGTCGACGTATTGATGGGGACGCTCGGCAAATCGCTGGGTTCCTTCGGTGCGTTCGTCGCCGGGGGGGCTCGGCTGCGCGAGTTGCTCGTCAACACGGCCCGCAGCTTCATCTTCTCGTGTGCCCTGGCACCGCCGGCCGTAGAAGCCGCGCGGGCTGCGCTCCGCCTGGTGGATCGCGAGCCTTGGCGCCGGGAGCAGTTGCAAACGAACGCTGCTCGCCTGCGGGAGCGACTCAGCCGAAGCGGCCTCTCCACCGCTCCCAGCACCACCCATATCGTACCCGTCGTGCTCGGCGACAATGCACGCACCATGGCCGTCTGCGAGCGGCTGCTCACTCGCGGCTTCTACGCCCAGGGCATCCGGCATCCCTCCGTACCCGAAGGCACCGCTCGCTTGCGCATTACGCCGATGGCCACGCACAAGGAGGCCGACATCGACGCCCTGATCGGGGCCGTGGCGGAAGAAACCGCGGCACTCCCTTGAGCCGAGGTTGGTTCGTCACGGGTACCGATACCGGAGTGGGCAAGACGGTGGTCTCGTGCGCAATCGTGCGAGGCTTGCGAGCGCGAGGCCTCGATGTGGGGGTCATGAAACCCGCGGAAACCGGCGTGGGGGAGGCGGGCCCCCTCGATGCGATCGCGTTGCGAGAGGCTGCCGCCACATCGGACATGCTCGAGCAGATCTGCCCCCAGACATTCAGCCTGCCGGCCGCCCCGACCGTGGCCGCCCAGGCTGAAGAACGCGAGGTGGATGCCGAGACCATTCGCGCCGCCTGGCGTGAGCTCTCCAGGCGACATGAGCTCATGGTGGTGGAAGGTGCCGGCGGCCTGCTCGTTCCGCTCTGGAAAGGCGCGACGATGGCCGACCTGGCCAGAGAGTTGAAACTGCCCCTGGTCATCGTGGCCCGCGCCGCACTCGGCACGATCAACCACACATTGCTGAGTCTCGAAGCCGCCGAAAGGCGCGGGCTGACGATTGCGGGCGTCGTGATCTCTCATTCCACGGGGCCACTCGTCGACGCAGACGCCCTGAATCTGGTGGTTTTGCGGGACGCCCTCGGTGAACGGTTGATTGGCGAAATTCCGCCGCTCGCCGAACACGCCCTGCCAGCCGACGGAGCCATCGACCTGGATCGTCTGGGGCTCTAGAAGCCGGCGGCAAGACCTGCGCGGCCCAGCCGACCGTGCTCCTCTCAAGACCGAATTCTGAAGCGCCGATGAGGGGTTGCATGAGGTGGCCCAGACGCGTCGCTGGCTTTGCGATCACGTTCGCAATGAGTCTGCTCCTGCTCGTCGCAAGCTCCAACCGGGCCACGGCCGAGATCTGGATGCCTACAGCCGTCGGCAATGAATGGAAGTACCGGATCACCGAGACGGCCGAGTACGCGATCGGTGGCCAGGCCGTTTCCCAGGAATCGAAATCCGGCCGCTACCTGCGCGAGATCACCAAGCAGGGCCAGCACGCGAAGGTGCCGGTTCCGGTCTTCGTGTTCGAGGAGGTGCGCGAGTGGAAGGGCGACCACGAGGATGGTCGCACGACCAGTCTCGGAGCCTTGCGCAGGGGCGCTTTCCTCGAATTCGCCCTCGACACCGGCGAGGGCCTGAGCTTGCACCAGAATCCACTCGTCTACGTGCCGGCCAGCGTCAAGGGTGGCATGAGTTGGAAGGTCGGCACCCTCGAACTGAACGGTTTGATGGTGGAGATGCAGGGCGAGATTCTCGGACTTCAAGCGGCCAAGACTCCGGCGGGTGCTTTCGAGCGCTGCCTCAAGGTCCGCTACACCGGCGCCCTCAGTGGCATGATCGAGCTCGAGGATGGCCGTCTGCCGGTTCGCGATGGCCAGATGGAGATGACCCATTGGTTCGCGCCCCGGGTCGGGCTGGTGATGGCAGAAGAGTCCGTCCGCATGGATCTACTCACGGCCCAGGGGACGATGACCAGTACGCTCACGGACCACTACGCGCTGGAGCGCTTCCGGGTAGACGGTGCCCCCATCCCTGCCCGGCTGGCCCCCTGAGCGGGTACGATTGCTTGAGGGGAAATGCCCTCAAGGACATCCTTGGATGGGCCGATAGTTGACGAATGGCCCAATTCGGCATCGACATCGCCGAAGATCTCGTGCTCATCGAGATCAAGATGAAGCAGCTCAAGAACGAGTACGACCAGTACTTCCTGGGCAGCCGCAAACGCGAGCCGCACATGCTGCGCGGTGAAGTGAACAAGATGGTGGTGACCTACACCAACCGCCAGCTCACCAACACCGGCCACCGCTTCAAATTCGGCAACCTGCGCTCACGCTACTTCACGTTCAAGCGGCTTTGGGACGACACGCTGCGCAAGATCGAAGCGGGCTGCTATGAGCGACACCTCTTCAAGGCCAACCTCCACGACCGCGAACGAAACGAGACGAAGGACCGTCGGCGCGACGTGCTCGTGCGCGACAAGGGGCCGAGCAAGGACGATCTTTTCGATGCCTACGTGACCGCACGCGGCTCGACGGGGCAGGGCGCCAACGGCCTCACCCGCGAGAAGCTCGACAAGGTCCTCACCAAACAAGAAGCCGCGATCCGCAAGAAGTACGGCTGCGCAAAGGTGAAGTTCCGCGTCGTCGTCGAAGCGGGCAAGGCAAAGGTGAAAGCCACCCCCATCTCGTCCTGAAAAGTAAATCGCGGGGACGGAGTTTACAATTGACTTGTTTGGGGGCTCTGCCCCAAACAAGTCAATTGTAAACTCCGTCCCCGCGATTTACTTTTCGGAGACCGCTACCCGGGCGATGGCCCTGGAGTAGGCCTCCTGGTACTCCTCGTAGAGTACCTCGCCGTTCTTCGTGCCGCGCATCTCTGTGAGCTGCTTCTTGGCTCGTTCGGCGGCGATCTGGGCGCGCTCGAGATCGATCTCGTGGGCAAACTCGCAGCTGCCCACCATCACGGTCACGCTGTCCTCGTGGACTTCGGCGATGCCTTTGGAGACGGCGGCGCGCAAGAGCTCGCCGCCCGTGTCGAGCTGCATCTCGCCGGGACGCAAGCTGGTCATGAAGACCTCGTGTCCCTCGAGGATGCCGAAATCGCCTTCGACGCCAGGAAGCACCAGGCTCTGCACATCCCCCTGGAAGGCCTGGCCCTCCGGAGTCACCACGGTGAGATCGATGGCCATCTCGTCTAGCCCAGCTGCTTGGCGTTCTCGCGAACGTCCTCGATCGCGCCGGCCATGAAGAAGGCCTGCTCCGGAAGATCGTCGCAGCCGCCCTCGAGAATCTCCTTGAACGAGCGGATCGTGTCCTCGAGCCGGACGTAGACACCGGGCCGACCCGTGAACTGCTCGGCCACATGGAAGGGCTGAGAGAAGAAGCGCTCCACCTTACGAGCCCGTGCCACGGTCACCCGATCCTCTTCGCTGAGCTCGTCCATGCCGAGAATCGCGATGATGTCCTGAAGATCCTTGTACTTCTGGAGCATCTGCTGGCAGGCCCGGGCAACTTCGTAGTGCTCCTCACCGACGACCAATGGATCCAGGATCCGGCTGGTGGAATCAAGAGGCGACACTGCCGGATAGATGCCCAGCTCCGAGATCGCGCGGTCGAGCACGGTCGTCGCATCCAGGTGCGTGAAGGCGGTCGCCGGCGCCGGGTCGGTCAAGTCGTCTGCAGGAACGTAGATTGCCTGCACCGAGGTGATCGAGCCCTTGTTCGTCGAGGTGATCCGCTCCTGCAGCTCGCCCATATCCGTCGACAGGGTCGGCTGATAGCCCACCGCGGACGGAATGCGGCCGAGAAGTGCGGAAACCTCGGAGCCTGCCTGGGTGAAACGGAAGATGTTGTCGATGAAGAGCAAGACGTCCTTGCCCTCTTCGTCGCGGAAGTACTCAGCGCAGGTGAGCGCAGAAAGCCCGACCCGGGCGCGTGCTCCCGGCGGCTCGTTCATCTGGCCGAAGATCAGCGCGCATTTGTCGAGCACGGTCGTGCCATCGGAAAGCTTTGCGTCCTCCATCTCGTGCCAGAGGTCGTTGCCCTCACGGGTGCGCTCGCCGACGCCGCCAAACACCGAGTAGCCCGCGTGCTCGTGGGCGATGTTGTTGATCAGCTCCTGGATGATGACCGTCTTGCCAACACCAGCGCCGCCGAACAGGCCGACCTTGCCACCCTTCTGGTAGGGGCAGACCAGATCGATCACCTTGATGCCCGTCTCCAGGTTCTCGACCGAAGTCGCCTGGTCGACGAAGGGCGGGGCCTCCCGGTGGATCGACCAATGGTTCTCGGCTTCGACCGGGCCGCGTTCATCGACCGGATCGCCAATCACGTTCAGGATGCGACCGAGGACCTGCGGACCCACCGGCATCTTGATCGACTCACCGGTGTTGGTCACTTCCTGGTTTCGAACCAGACCTTCGGTGGTGTCCATCGCGATCGTGCGGACGGTGTTCTCGCCGAGGTGCTGAGCCACCTCGAGCACGAGGTTGTCATCTCGATCGTCGATGCCGGGGTTCGTCGCGCGGAGTGCAGTGAGCACTTCCGGCAGCTCGCCGGGCGGGAACTCGACGTCGACGACCGGACCTGTGACCTGTGTGACCCTACCTTGCTGCGCCATGGATGATTCCTTCTCGCTCTGATTCAGAGGGCTTCCGCACCGGAGACGATCTCCACCAGTTCCCTGGTGATCGCCGCCTGTCGTGCGCGGTTGTATTTGAGGGTGAGGCTCTTGATGAGATCCTCGGTGTTGCGCGTTGCGCTCTCCATCGCGGTCATGCGTGCGGCATGCTCGCCCGCCTGGCTCTCGAGGAGCGCCCGGTAGATCGAGAACTCCAGAGCCTGAGGCACGAGCACGTTGAGCAGGCCTGCGGCGTCCGGCTCGATCTCGAAGGGCATCGGGGTCGTTGCCCCTGCATCTGCGATTTCCTGGGCCGGCGAGAGCGGAAGCAGCTGATCCGCATTCGGCCTCTGCGTCATCGCAGAAACGAACTCGTTGTAGATGATCAGTGCGTGGTCGATCTCGCCCGCGTTGTACCGCTCCGCTAGGTGCTGCGCGATTGCCACTGCGTCGGCGAAGCCAACGCTGGTCATTCCCGTCCAGCTGCGAACGACACCCTGACGCTTGGTGTAGTACTCGGTCGCCTTGCGACCGATCGTGGAGACGACGACCTTGTCGAAGGCCGAACCCTTCTCGCTGATCGCGCGATCCGCGGCTTTGATCGCATTGCCGTTGAAGGCGCCGCATAGCCCACGGTCGGAGGTGATGATGACCACCTCCATCACGGTCTCGGTCTCATGGGCCTGAAGAAGAGGATGCTCGGCGTCTTTCTGGCGTTTTCCGATCTCGCCAAGCGTTGCGTACATCTTCTGGGCGTAGGGCCGCGCCGCCATGATCGCGTCCTGTGCACGACGCAGCTTGGCCGCCGCGACCATGCGCATGGCCGAGGTGATCTTCTGCGTGTTCTCCACGGAGCCGATCCGTCGCTTGATGTCCTTGAGGCTCGCCACGCTTGGTTACTCGCTGGTTGAGGTCGGCTGGAACATGTTGCCGAATTCGTCGAGCGCGCCCTTCAGCACGTCCGCGTCTTCGTCCGAAAGCTTGCCAGTCTCCCGGATGCGGCCGAGCAGATCGGCATGGCTCGCCCGCATGTGGGCAAGCAGCTCGCGCTCGAAGCGACCGATGTCGCCGGTCTCGAGATCCCGCACCCAGCTCTTGGCGCCCTTCGGTGGCGTGCAGGCAAAGATCGAGACGACCTGCTCTTCCATCTTCAAGGGCTGGTACTGGCCTTGCTTCAGCATCTCCGTCTGGCGCTCACCGTTTGCCAGCTGCTCCTGGGTGGCGGCGTCGAGGTCGGAACCGAACTGGGCAAAGGCCGCCATCTCGCGGTACTGGGCGAGGCCCAGCTTGAGCGTGCCGGCCACACCCTTCATCGCCTTGGTCTGGGCCGAGCCGCCCACCCGCGACACCGAAAGCCCCACGTTCACCGCGGGTCGGATGCCTGAGTTGAACAGGTCCGTCTCCAGGAAGATCTGACCATCGGTAATGGAAATGACGTTGGTCGGGATGTAGGCCGACACGTCGTTCGCCTGGGTCTCGATGATCGGGAGGGCTGTCAGGCTGCCACCACCAAGCGAATCGTCGAGCTTGCAAGCGCGCTCGAGCAGCCGGCTGTGGACGTAGAAGACGTCGCCCGGGTAGGCCTCGCGGCCCGGCGGGCGACGAAGCAGGAGGGAGAGCTGACGATAGGCCACCGCCTGCTTCGAGAGATCATCGTAGATGATGAGGGCGTGCTTGCCGTTGTCCCGGAACCATTCGCCCATCGCGCAACCGGTGTAGGGCGAGATGTACTGGAGCGGCGCCGATTCAGCCGCAGTCGCAGCCACGACGATCGTGTAATCCATGGCACCGTGCTGGGTGAGCTTCTCGACCACATTGGCCACCGTCGACTTCTTCTGGCCAGTAGCGACGTAGATGCAGAAGACGTCGGTGTCCTTCTGGTTGATGATCGTGTCGACGGCGACCGCGGTCTTGCCAGTCTGACGGTCGCCAATGATCAGCTCGCGTTGCCCGCGGCCAATCGGTGTCATCGCGTCGATCGCCTTCAAGCCCGTCATCAAGGGCTCATGCACGCTCTTGCGCGTCACGATGCCCGGGGCCTTGAGCTCCATGCGGCGGTTTTCGCTGGATTCAATCGGGCCCTTGCCATCGATCGGATTGCCGAGTGCATCCACCACCCGGCCCAGCAGGCTTTCGCCCACCGGTACCTCGACGATGCGACCTGTCCGGCGAACGAGATCGCCTTCCTTGATGTGCGAGCCCTCGCCCATGATCGCGATGCCGACGTTGTCGTCCTCCAGGTTGAGGACCATCCCGTCCACGCCGCCCGGGAACGCGACGAGCTCGCCGGCCATGGCGCTCTGCAGGCCATACACGCGAGCGATGCCATCGCCCACGGAGAGGACGGAGCCTGTCTCCGCGACATCGACCTCACGGCCGTACTCCTGGATTTCGCGCTTCAGGATGTCGGTGATCTCGCCGGGGCGAATCTCAGCTGTCATGGGTTGGGACTCCGCGTGAGCACTGCTCGTTGGGCAGCGCCGGGTGGATGGATTCTTCTGCCGCGTGGCTAACCTTTGGCAAGGCTCGCGCGCAGCTGTTGAAGCTGACTCTCGAGGCTGCCGTCGTAGAAGGTGTCGCCGATCTGCGCGACCACGCCTCCGAGCAGACTCGGATCGATTTCGACTTCGAGTTCGACATTGCCCCCGGCTCTCGCGCCGAGAGCGCTTTGAAGGCGGGTGCGCTGATCATCGTTGAGCGGCGCAGCACTGCGCACCTGGGCTTTGATCAGCCCGGCATCCGCATCGGCCAGCTCGCCGTAGGCTTCTTCGATCGCTGCGAAATCGACCAGCCTGCGTTGGTCGATCAAGAAGGAATAGAAGCTCTTCAAGAAAGTGCTCGCGCCCAACTGCTCGGCCACCGAAGCCAGCACGGCGCGCCGCTGGGCGGCGGGATGCAGCGGTTGCAGCAACACCTCGCGAAGGTCCTCATTCTCTTCGAGAAGCGATCCGAGGCCGCGCAGTTCGGTGCGGATGACCGCCACGTCCCCCTGATCCTTGGCCAACTGGAAGAGTGCCTTGGCGTAGCGCTCGGCGGCTGCAAAACGCGCCATTAGTTCGCCTCCCCGTGCTCGACCTTGTTGATGAACTCGTCGACGAGGCGCAGACGGTCCTCGTCGTTGACTTTTTCGGTGAGGATCGTCCGGGCGAGATCGGTCGCGAGATCGGCGACCTCCTCACGGAGGGATTCCCGGGCAGCGCGCAGCTCGCGATCGACGACGGAGCCCGCGCTTGAACGGATCCGCCCAGCCGTGGCCTCCGCATCGGCAATGATGGCGTCGCGCTCCTGCTCGGCAGCTTTCTTTGCAGCAGCACGAATGGATTCGACTTCGGTATCGAGCTGCCCGGCACGTTCGCTCCATTCCTGGAGCTTGCTCTCGGCCTGCTGCAGCAGCTTCTCAGCGCCTTCCAGATTTTCCTGGATCCCGCCCCGTCGTTCACTCAGATAGGCGAGCACGGGCTTTCGCGCGAAGTAGACGAGCACGCCAAGCAATAGTGCGAGGTTCACGACCTCCCAGACCATGCCCATGCCACCTTCGCTGGCGGCGAACGCGGCCGTCGGGGCCAGACACAACCCGGCGATGAGACTGAAGCGTTGGGCGCGGCGGCTCACGAAACGCTCCTTCCGAGCACCTGGCTGGCGGCGTCGTTGGCCAGGCCTTCGGCCTGGCTGCGCAGCTCCTCGCGTGCCTGGCCGAGAGCGTCGGCAACTCCGGCGCGAGCGCGCTGCATCTCGGCTTCGGCATCTCCGCGAGCTTCGGAGGTGACGCGGGATTGCTCCCGGCGCGCCTCCTCCATCCGGCCGCGACGATCCTCCTCGGCCCGTTTGCGCGCCACCGTGACGGCCGCCTGGTACTCACCGAACACCCGATCGGCTTCGGTGTCGACTTCCTGGGCGCGGGCCTGGGCGCCCTGGATGCGCCGGCCCCGTTCGTCGAGAACCTCGATCAGGGGCTCGAAGACGAGTTTGTTGGAGGGGAAGATCAGCACCGCGAAAACCGCAAGCAAGATCAGCAGCTCTTTCCAATCCGGAAAGATCGAGAGGCCTCCTTCGGCTGCGGCCGCGGCCAGCGGAAACGCGAGCAGGCCCACCACGACGGCAATTACCACGATGCGTCTTCGGGTCATCGCTTCGCTCGAACTCCCTGTCCTTCCCGCCAAACCCGCCGAGCCTTCGCTGGGTGGGCTGCCCGCCGGCCGCGGCTTTCGGCGGGCGGGTCGGTCACGAGACCGCGACGAGCGCGACCATCGCGATTACCGCCGCTCGAAGGCGTTGGAGGCGAGGGATGGGTGGAGGTGGGCCCCCAACGGGCCGACCTCGGGCGGCGCAAATCCTTGCAGATCCGCCCCGAGTTTCAACCCAGGGTCAGCCGAATTCCGCCACGGAATCGGGGGTCTGGGAGTCTTCGTCGCTCTCGGGGGGATGATCGGGTGCTGTGGTACGGCAACGGCCCTCGAGGACGCCACCTTCCGCCATCTTGAACTGCGGCGAGAACAAATCGCCAATCACCCGCCCGGTGGGCATCAGCTCAGCCCTCGTATGGGCGCGAACATCTCCCTCCACGAGGCCTTCGACGACCAACTCGTCTACGTCGATCTGCGCTTCCACATGAGCCTCGGGACCGATCCATAGACGGCCGGTGGCGTGGATCGTTCCCGAAATGCTCCCATCCACCCGGGCGGCGCCCCGAAAGGTCAACAAGCCCTCGAAATGGCTGCCTGCTCCCAGAACCGTGGGAATTTCCTCATCGCTCCCCTGCCTCACAGCCGTGATCCGTCGAGAATCGCCTGACTGAGGCGGTGCAGATCCTCAGGCCCGAAGAAATCAATCTCGATTCGGCCTCGCTCTCCGGAACCAGTGATGCGCACCTGGGTTTGGAGGCGCTCGCGGAGCGCGTCGATCAGGCTTTGAAGGTTCGGATCCACCGAGCCTGCACGGGCCGGCGGTTTGAGCCGGCGGCTGGGACCAGAGATCTGACGCGCAAGGGCCTCGGAAGCCCGAACGGAGAGCTGCTCGGTGGCGATCCGGTCCCTCAGCTGACGGCGACGTTCCGGGTTGCTCACGCCGAGCAACGCCTTCGCATGGCCCGTCGTCAGGGTGCCGTTCTCCACATCCGATTGAAGCTCGCGAGGCAGATCGAGAAGCCTCAGATGGTTGGCGACCGTGGAGCGGTCGAGTCCGACGCGCCGGCCGACTTCTTCCTGGGTTGCGCCTTGCTCCTGCAGGGTCCGAAACGCCATGGCCAACTCGATTGGATTCAGATCGGCCCGTTGAACGTTCTCGATCAACGCCACTTCGAGAAGATCCCGCGGTGCAAGCTCCTGGATGGTTGCGGGAATCGTGGGGCGGCCCGCCAGGCGACTGGCCCGCCAACGACGCTCACCGACGACGAGTTCGTAGGGCGCCGCCGCACCGTCGGGCGCACGCCGCACGACGACCGGTTGCAGGACGCCGTGACGTTGAATCGAGTCAGCCAGACGCTGGAGTTCCGCGTCGTCGAAGATCCGGCGCGGCTGTTCCGGGTTGGCGACGATGGCTTCGACGGAGATTTCGGCCAGACCGGTGCTCGGTGGCTCGACGCGTGTCTGTGTCACGGGCCTGGGCTCGTCCGCCGCCAGCGTCGGTGCAGACGCCTCCGCGGTCGCCGGCTCCCTGGGGATCAACGCGTCGAGCCCTCGACCCAAAGCATTCCTGCGTGCAGCCATGGTGTTCCTCGTTAGTTCGCTTGGTGCGCGGGGGGAAGTGCCGGAGGCTTGCGGGATGCGCCCGGATGTTTGTGCATCAACTCACCGGCCAGCTCGAGATACGCCCGCGCGCCTTTGGATGCGATGTCGTACAGCAGAATCGGCTTGCCGTGGCTCGGCGCCTCGCTGAGCCGGACGTTCCGCGGAATCACGGTGGCGAAGACCTGCTGACCGAAATGCGAACGCACTTCGTCTTCGACCTGGCGGCTCAGGTTGGCACGCCGGTCCATCATGGTGAGGACGATCCCTTCCATCTGGAGATCCGGATGCAGGGATTCACGCACGCGATCTACCGTATCTTGAAGACGCGCCAGACCCTCGAGGGCGTAATATTCGCACTGTAGTGGTATCAACACGCTATCGGCGGCGCATAGCGCGTTCAAGGTCAGCAAGCTGAGCGATGGCGGGCAGTCGATGATCACGAAGTCGTAGTAGGGCAGTACTTCGGCGAGGGCTTCGCGGAGGCGCGTCTCCCGCGCTTCGGCCGAAACCAGCTCGATCTCAGCGCCGGCCAGGTCCGGACCCGCAGGAACCACCTGGAGATGGCTGAGTTCCGTTGCGACAGCGACCTGGGGAAGGGTGCTTTCGCCGGACAGGACGTCGTAGAGTTGGCTTTCCGGGGCGGCGATGCCATAGGCGCTGCTGGTGTTCGCCTGCGGGTCCAGATCGACCAGCAAGACCGGCCGCTCGGCTGCCGCAATCGAGGCAGCCAGGTTGACGGCGGTCGTGGTCTTGCCGACGCCTCCCTTCTGGTTGACGACGGCGATCACGCGCGCGCTGGTCTGGACAGGGGTGTCCTGAATGGGGTCCCTCTCACCCTGGGCTGGGATGCCCGTTCAAAGGGGTTCTATCACCGGTCCTCTGGGGAGTCCAGTGTTCCACGGGGAACGCTTTGGTTTTGGGGGATGTTCCACGGGGAACGCCGGTGTATGAGATAAGTTGCCTTGGGCCGGGTGGGGGTACCTGCGCTGGTCTCCTTGGCTCTGGGGTGGGCGGGGCGGGGGCCCTTTGGTGGTCCCGTGTGGGTGCCGGGGGATGGATGGAGCTCCAGGGCCTCGGCCTCGGTGATGATTCCGGGGGGCACATGGTTCTCGTAGTCTGGATCCGTCGCTCGCTCCGGTACCCCCACCCGGCCTCGGGGCTGGCGTGGCGGCACGGTGACCCTTGTGAGACGCGCCGCGCTCGAACGACGTGTAGGGAGAGGCCCGGTTCGGTTGGGTGGGTGGAGAAGTGAGAGACTTGGGGAGATCGCTGGGGAGCTTGCAGCGTTGCGAAGCGTGGTTGTAGAACGCTTGGGATGCGTGTTCCACGGGGAACGTTGGCTTCTCGCTGCGAGCTTGTCGCTAGGAAGGCTCTTCTGTCAGCACGACTACGTGGCGACGGGATTTCATGTGCTCGTAGGCGTGAACGGTGACGTCGGGGGGGAGTTCGGGGAGGTTGGCTCCGGCCTGGCCCAGGATGCGGCGGCCTGGGAGGAGGCCGGGGCGGGCACGGGCGAGCCATTCCTCGATGGGCCAGGTCGCGCGGGAGATTGCGACATCGAACTCATCTTCGGTCGACAGATGATCGACGCGGGCTTGTAGGGCTTCGGCGTTCGGTAGTGGAAGCTCGCGGATCATGGCGCGCAGGAACGCATGCTTCTTTCCGATCGGCTCGACCATCGTGATCTGGGCATCGGGCCGGAGTAGCGCCAGCACGATCGCGGGGAAGCCGCCGCCGCTTCCGACGTCGAGCATTCGAAACGGACCGCTTGGGAGATGGTCGAGCAGTGGCAGGGCGTCGGCAACGTGCTCGGCCAGAATCGCCTCGATGGAGTCTGCCCCCGTCAGGCGGATGCGCTGGTTCCAGTTGTGGAGGCTCTCGGCATACCTGCCGAGAGCCTCCAACTGAGACTCTTGAATCGCCCGGCCCTCAGCCGCCGTACCCAACAGGGCCCAAATACGGCCGTGACCATCGGCGGTCACGAGGCGAACGTTCCCCGTGGAACACACCAACCCCGTGCCACACGCCAACGGGATCGACCCAGCTGCGTGTGTTCCCCGTGGAACATGGAGCCGTCGGGACTATTCGTCGTCGTTGGAAGCTTGAGAAGCCGTTTCGGCTTCCTCGTACTCCGCGGCACCTTCCGGAACGACCAGTACCTGGCGGTAGCGGCCTTCGCCTCGGCTCATCGTGGCAACACCTTCGGTCTCGCGCAGGGCCACGTGGATGATCCGCCGGTCACGGGGGCTCATCGGCTCCAGGGCCACCGTGCGTCCCGTATCCTGTGCGCGGCGGGCAGCACGCTCGGCCACGCGCTCGACGAAATCGTCGCGGCGGCCACGGTTGCCCTCTACGTCGATGATGATGCGCTTGGGATCTTCATCGGTGCGGCTCGCGACCTGGTTCGCGAGAAGCTGGACCGCATCCGGGGTTCGCCCGTCGCCGGTCGTGAGGCCGTTGGCCGCCGTTCCGGTCACCTGGTAGACGATGAACCTCTCCTCTTCGGTCTCTTTGACGATTCCGAAGGGGCCAAGCTCCATTCGCTCGATCACACCGAGGATGAAGTCTCCGATCGGTCCAATGTCGCCCTCGGCCGCACCCTTCGACGGTCCCAGATCCTCGAGCGGCACTACGGGCTCCGCAGCCACCTCCTCACGATCGTCATCTCGGTCCTGGCCTCGGCCCCGATCTCGATCCCGACCACCGCGACCGCGACCTCCCCGGTCCCCACGATCTCGATCCCGACCACCGCGACCGCGATCACGGTCGCCACGATCCCCACGGTCGTTTCGCCCGCGCGATTCCCGCGGTCCACGGTCACGCGAGCCGCCGCCGCCGCCGCCGCCGCCGCCGCCATCGATGGTTCCAACGCTGGAGCTGGGCTGAGCGACGACGAGCACTCGCCCGCCTAGCCCGGAGACGCTCTCGCCGAACTCCGTGATCGTCAGATCCGCGCGGTCCATTCCGTAATAGGTGGTGGCCTTCGCGATCGCCTCATTGGCATCGTTGCCCAGGAATTCGTGGGCTTCGGCTTTCGGGTCGTACATGTGGAGGTCTCCTTGGAGGTCGATTCACTTGGCGACTACGGGCGTCTTGTCTCGGTTCGTCACCACCTGCTGACCGATTCCGATCAACGTGCTGACGAACCAATACAACACCAGGCCCGAAGCGAATTGGTAGAACATCACCGTGAACATCACGGGCATGATGGTCATCATCATTCGTTGCTGCGCGGGATCCATCGAGCCCGACGGCGTGAGCTTCTGCTGCAAGAACATCGCCACGCCCATCAGGATGGGAATGACGCGTACCGGAAGATCGATCCCCGGAATGACGAACAACGCTTCCGGTTGGGAAAGGTCATCGATCCAACCGACGAACGGCTGCTGACGCAACTGGATCGCGCTCTGCAAGGCGAAATAGAACCCGATGAACACAGGGAACTGCAGCAACATCGGAAAGCAGCCAGACAACATCGAGAAGGGGCTGACGCCTTCCCGTTTGTAGAGCGCCATCATCTCCTGGCTTTGTCGCTCTCGGTCGTCTTTGTACTTCGCCTGGATCTCTTTCATCATCGGCGAGATGTCGCTCATGCGTTTCATCGACTTCATCTGCCGCGCCATCAGCGGCGCCATCAACAGGCGCACCATGATCGTGATCAGGATGATGGCCACCCCGTAGTTCGGAACCACGGAATGTGCAGCCTCGAGCAGCCAACCAAAGAAGCGCGTCAGCGACGGAAACCAGCCCTTTTGGACGGCCTCATCGAGATGCGAACCGAACACGTCGAGACGCGCGGTCTCCTTCGGTCCCAGGTAGAGGCGATACTCGTAATCGAGGCGTTGACCCGGCGGCAGGTTCACCCCGTCGATCGTCATCTCTGTGACTGCGGCATCTTCGCCTAACGGGACGACGCTCGCCGAAGCTCGCTCGGGTACTTCTGCGACGATGGCCGCCAGGAAGTAGGTCGTATCCGCAGAGATCCAATCGACGGCGCTATAGGAATGGCTGCCCTCGATGCCGCCGCCCCCGAACCCGAGGAAGGCCCGGTTCGTCTGAATCGGCAGCAGTTCGACATCCGCTTCACTCCGAACAGCGATCGAAAAGTTGGAGAAATCCGCGCTGTCGCGAGCTCGCGCCGGCCAACGGATTGCGAACTCGGGCCGCAGGTGCCGATCCGAGTTGTTCTCGACGGCGATGCGAAGCTGAACCCTGTAGTCGTCGTCGGCGAAGTTGTACGTCTTGCGAACCGTGACGCCTTCGTGCTCCAACGTGAACACCCGTGTGTTCGCATCCGGCTCCTCCAACCGATAGGGCGCAGCACTGAGATCGCCGAAGCCGAGGCCCTCGAGAGGTGTCGCCAACGCGAACTCGCCTTCGCCGAGTGTCGTCACTTCGACCAGAGGGGTGCCGTCCTGAGAGGCGTCGTCGTATTTCTGGAGGTCCCAGCGAAGGAGCGACGCTCCGCGGTTCGAAAGTTCCGCCTCGTAGAGCTCTGTGCGAACGGTCGTTCGTGCCTCAGCGATTTGCGCCGGCTTGGGGATCGGCGTTGCCGTAGTGGATGGCTTTGCTGTTTCCGTGGCCGCAGAAGGTTCGAATGCCTCACTGGGCTTGAATTCAGCACTCTCCTCTTGCTGGGGCTCTTCCACCTCAATTGGGTTTTCAGCCAAATACTGTTGCCTTTTCCCATCGGTGTACATCGTCCAACTGACGACCACTGCGAGGGAAAGCGCCATGGCAAGGAGGAAATTACGATCCATGGCGTTTGCCTCCGGCCTCTGGAACCGGATCGAAGCCGCCGGGATGGAAGGGGTGGCAGCGGCCGATCCTGCGCGCAGCCAAAACAGTGCCCTGCCAAGGCCCGTGTTCCTGAAGTGCGCAGATCGCATACTCCGAACAACTGGGCGCAAAACGACAGGCTCCTCCGAGATGAGGAGACAAGACGACTTGATAGACACGTACCAGGAGGGTCAAGAGCCGCGTCAGCCAGATTCTCATTGCGTCAACTCCGCGAGTTCACTGGCGATTTCTGCACCGCTCCGCTGTGCAGCTCCAGACCGCGCGATCACCACCAGATCACCCTCGGGGAGCCGCAGGCGATTTCGTCGAAACCAATCCCGCACTCGACGCTTCACATGATTTCGAGCCACCGCATTTCCCACTTTCCGGCTCACCGCGAGACCTAGCCGAATACTGGCAGGTTCCCGACTCTTGGCTCGCACCAGCACGAAATGACGCCCTACGCGGCGTTGACCTGTGCGCTGGACCCGTCGGAAATCCTTCGGGTTGCGCAGGCGGGAATCCCGCCGAAGGCGCTGGGAGCCCTCTCTGAGGTTGGAGAGGTGTTCGGGCATCGCTATCCACGGAGAGGAGAGACCGTGGCCGCGGGTCTTGCCTACTTGGAAGAGACGCCGACGGCTAGCCGCTTTCGGCCCTTGGCCCGGCGTCGCTTGATCACCGCCCGACCGCTCTTGGTCTTCATCCGAGCGCGAAAGCCATGGGTACGAAGACGGCGGATACGGCTCGGCTGATAAGTTCGCTTCATGATCTGCGGAATTCCTGGCCAGGTCCAGAGGGACCCGGAGAGCGCGGGATCCTACCCCTCGCATTCCGGGAACGCAATGGAACCCGGGTTCCGAGCCACCCCGAGTTTCCATCGGCCTCAGACGGCTACAGAGTGGTATGATGCCCCCGCTGATCACCGAGGGGGTGAATCGACATGGGCTCCGGGGACGAGCTATTGGCTGACAAGATTGAAGGCCAATAGAACCGCTCCGTTGCGACCGCTTTGTCGGTCTGTCGGTCCTTATTCCCTTCATTATTTTATTTCTTGAATGAAGAAGAACAAGAGAAGAGGCGGGACGCAATGAAGCTCGTGATCGAGAAGGGCGATCTGCAACGAGGCCTTGGTCGCCTCCAGGCAATCGTCGAGAAGCGGAACTCGATGCCGATCCTGGCCAACGTCCTACTGACGGCCTCAGGAAAGGGTGCCGACGGCCAACTCGAACTTGCGGCGACTGATCTCGAAGTGGGAATCCGTGGATCGCAGAACGCGGATATCTCCAAAGAGGGTGCGGTCACAGTCTCAGCTCGCAGGTTCTACGACATCGTTCGTGAACTACCGGACGAAAAAGTCCAACTTCATGCAACGGACAACAATTATCTCGAGATCCGTTGTGGAAGGTCACGCTTCTCTCTCGCAGGTACCGATGCGGAGGAGTATCCGAACCTCCCCGAATTCGCACCGGGACAACTCGTCAAGCTTCAAGCTGCTGTCTTGAGCCAGATGATCGAGCGCACGATGTACGCCGCGTCGGTTGATGAGACGCGGTACAACCTGAACGGGGTCTACTTCGAGGTTCTCGCAGAGGACGAGAAGATCCGCATGGTGGCGACGGACGGCCACAGGCTCGCCTTGGTAGATCGCAGCGTCGGTAGCGATGCCAGCAAGCTTGCGAGTGGAGTGATCATTCCACGCAAAGGATTGGCCGAGTTGAAGCGGCTGGTGGATGAAGAAGACGCGGACGAAGTCGAGCTCGGCTTCGAAGGCAATAGTGGGCTGGCGCGCAAAGGCGGTGTCACGTTGGTGATGCGACTGATCGAGGGAGAGTTTCCGAGCTATCGCCAGGTCATTCCGGATGACATCAAGCGCCCGTTCACGCTCACGGCGGAGCCCTTCACTCGTGCGTTGCGCCGTGTTGCATTGCTTTCCGCAGAGCGCAGCCGTGCCATCAAGCTCGACCTGAGTGACGGCACACTGCTCATCTCATCGAGTAATCCTGATCTCGGCGAAGCTTCCGAGGAGATCGATTTCGACTATGCCGGTGAGGCCGTTTCGGTCGGATTCAACGCGAGATACCTGCTCGATGCGCTCGGAGCCCTGGGTGCCAAGGAAGTGATGTTGGGCCTCCAGGACGGCAATACAGCGGTTGAGATCCGGCCTACGGACGACGCGGATAGCGTGGCCATCGTGATGCCCATGCGCATCTGACTCGAGTGGGCCAAGAGTCTTGCAAGCGCTTCGAAAAAGCCTGCTAACTAGCTAATATTATTCGCGTTTTCTGTCTTCCTTGGGGTTTACGGAGCTACCGGGGTCGGATATTATTTGCCTGCGCTCCGGGCTCCCCCATGGCAGTTTGCCGTACCCAGGGGGCATCCATTTTCGGAGGCGCCGGCAGCGGGTGGGCTCGCGCCGATATGTGACGGACGGGTTGCAGGCTTCAATGAATTCGCCTCGACACCGCCATCATTGGACAAGGCAGGTCAACGGGTGAGCTACGACGCCAGTTCCATCGAGGTCCTCGAAGGCCTTGATCCGGTTCGGAAGCGCCCCGCGATGTATATCGGGACGACTGGACCCGATGGTCTTCACCATCTCGTCTACGAAGTCGTCGACAACTCGATCGACGAGGCTCTCGCGGGGTTCTGCAAGGAGATCATCGTCACGATCCACGATGACAATTCGGTCACTGTGGTGGACGATGGTCGTGGAATCCCGGTTGGAGAGCATCCGACGGAGAAACGCCCGGCAGCCGAGGTCGTGCTCACCACGCTCCATGCAGGCGGAAAATTCAACGAATCCTCCTACAAGGTATCCGGCGGGTTGCACGGCGTAGGAATCTCGGTCGTGAATGCGCTGTCGGAATCCCTCGAGCTCGAGATCAAGCGCGAGGGAAAGGTCTGGTCGCAGCGGTATTCCAGGGGCGAGCCGGTAAGCCCGTTCAATGAGATCGGATCAACGGAAGCCACAGGGACGAAGGTCACTTTCCTCCCGGATGGCGAGATCTTCCAGTCGACCGATTTCTCATTCGACGTGCTTTCCCAACGGCTCCGTGAGTTGGCGTTTCTGAATGCGGGTATCCGCATCGTCATCAAGGATGAGCGAAGCGGAAAGGAACACGATTTCTGCTTCGAAGGTGGGATCGTTTCTTTCGTCGAGCACCTGAGCCGAACCCGACAACCGCTTCACACACCACCGATCCACATCGTCGGCGAGCGCGCCATTCCCGGCAAGGAGCGGGATACGCCGGTCTCGATCGAGATCGCGCTCCAGTACAACGATTCGTACAACGAAAACGTTTTCAGCTTCGCCAACAACATCAATACGGTGGAAGGTGGAACGCACCTCATTGGCTTTCGGACGGCGCTGACGCGCACCCTGAACCGGTACCTGACGGCTCAGCAGAAGAACGGCAAGACACCCAAGAAGGACGAGGGCTTGTCTGGCGACGATGTCCGCGAAGGACTGACTGCCGTCATTTCCGTAAAGCTTCCCCAGCCCGAGTTCGAAGGCCAGACTAAGACGAAACTCGGCACGAGTGAGGTGCGGGGCCTGGTCGAAGGCCTGCTCTACGAGAAGCTGCTCGAGAAGCTCGAGGAGAATCCGGCGATCGCAAAGGCGATCACCTCCAAGGTGGTCGATGCCGCAAGGGCTCGCGCCGCGGCCCGCAAGGCTCGCGACCTGGCCCGCCGCAAGGGCGCGCTCTCGGATCACAGCCTGCCGGGCAAGCTCGCGGATTGTCAGGAGCGCGATCCGGCGAAAAGCGAACTCTTCGTGGTCGAGGGCAACTCCGCGGGTGGGACGGCCAAGCAGGGTCGAAGCCGGGAGTTCCAGGCGATCCTTCCGCTTCGCGGCAAGATCTTGAACGTCGAACGCGCGCGCCTCGATCGAATGCTCTCGAACGCAGAGGTGCAGGCGATGATCGCCGCTCTCGGCTGCGGAATCGGTGAAGATTTCGACGCCGAGAAAGCCCGCTATCACAAGCTCATCATCATGACCGACGCGGATGTCGACGGCAGCCACATCCGAACCCTGTTGTTGACGTTCTTCTTTCGCCAGATGCGAGACCTGCTCGAGCGCGGTTACATCTACATTGCCCAGCCGCCGCTCTTCAAGGTCAAGAAGGGCCGAAGTGAGCGTTATGTGAAGGACCAACCGGCGCTGGACGCCTATCTGCTCGATCTCGCGTTCCAGAGTGTTCAAGTCGAGAGTGGATCCGAACGCCAGGTGCTCAGTACCGAAGCCGCTCGTAGCATCGTTGAATTGGCTGGAGACTACGCGGGCTCGATCGAACACATCGCCTTGCGGCGAATCGACGAGCGGATCGTAGATGCCGTGGTTCAGTGCGGTGGAATCGGAGAAGACGATCTCCAGGACGAGGAGTGGCTGCAGACCCGCCTCGGAGATTTTGCAGCCAAGCTCGAGGGCCTGCACCCCGAATGTGCGGGCGCACTCTGGAACATCGAGGCAGATCCGGAGCACGGGGGCGTGAAGCTGATTGCGATGAGCCGCCGTTCCGGGGCTCCCCTGCGCACGGTTTTCGACAACGAATTCGTGCGTTCACCAGATCTCGTTCGACTGATGGCTCTGGCGGAGCGGATCCGCGAGGCGGGGCAGGAGCCCTACCATGTCGTCACGGGTGAGCCGGACGATCAACCCGAGGCATTCGCAAGCGCACAGGAACTCCGAGTCGACATCCTGAAGCGCGCCGAGAAGGGCCTTTCGATCCAGCGCTACAAGGGGCTGGGCGAGATGAACCCGGACCAGCTGGCGGAAACCACCATGGACCCGGCCAAGCGCACGTTGCTGCAGGTTCGCGTCGAGGATGCGGTCGAAGCCGATCTCGTGTTCACCACCTTGATGGGTGATGACGTGGAGCCGCGCCGTGAGTTCATCGAAGAGAACGCACTCAAGGTGCAGAACCTGGACATCTAGAGATGGCCGAAGAAACGATAGAAGAGCTCGAGATCGGGGAGACTCCTGCGCCCGAGACCACCGAAAACGGTGGCGACGGCAACGGCAATGGCGGCGACGGAGGCAGCCCGACCGGCGGCGGAAGCGACGGGGCGAACCCCGCGTTGCCGGTGAATATCGAGGACGAAGTTCGCGGCTCGTTCCTCGACTACTCGATGTCGGTCATCGTCAGCCGTGCGTTGCCGAAGGTGGAAGACGGTCTGAAACCGGTGCACCGGCGGATCCTCTACGCCATGCACGACGAAGGGCTCCAGCCGAACCGGCCATTCCAGAAGAGCGCCGGTGTCGTCGGTGAGGTGATCAAGCACTACCACCCCCACGGTGATTCTTCGATCTATGAAGCCATGGCGCGGATGGCCCAGGATTGGTCGCTGCGCTACCCGCTGGTCCACGGCCAGGGAAACTTCGGTTCGATCGATGGGGATCCGCCGGCCGCGTATCGCTACACCGAGGCGCGCCTGCGTCCGATCGCAACGGAGCTCTTGCGCGATATCGACCGGGAGACCGTCGATTTCGCACCGAACTTCGACGGCAACCAGGTCGAGCCGACGGTCTTGCCGACCCGCATCCCGAACCTTCTGGCGAATGGCTCCCAGGGAATCGCAGTGGGGATGGCGACCAACATCCCGCCCCACAACTTGGGCGAGCTGATCGACGCGCTCAAGGTGCTGGCCAGCAACCCGGATTGCACCATCGACGATCTGTTGGAGAAGCTCCCCGGGCCGGATTTCCCGACCGGTGCGATGATCTGCGGAACGGAGGGCATCCGATCCGCCTACCTGACGGGTCGTGGCCAGATTACGGTACGGGGCCGCGCCGGGTTCGAGGAGACCAAGCGCGGTTCGCGGATCGTGATCAGCGAAATCCCGTACATGGTGAACAAAGCGTCGATGGTCGAGCGCATCGCCGATCTGGTGCGCGACGGCAAAGTCGATGGCGTCTCGGACCTGCGAGACGAGAGCGATCGCAAGGGAATCCGCGTGGTCGTCGAACTGCGCAAGGGCGCACCCGAGGAAGTGATCCTCAACCAGATCTACAAGTTGACGCCGCTCCAGACCACCTTCGGCGTGAACATGCTCGCCCTGGTCGGTGGCCGCCCGCAACTCCTCTCATTACGCGATTGCCTCGGGCACTTCCTGGATTTCCGCCGTGAAGTCGTCGCCCGCCGAGCTGCCTACGATCTGGCTCAGGCCGAAGCCCGTGCCCATATCCTGGAAGGCTTCGCGATCGCTCTGGATCATCTCGATGAGGTGATCGCCATCATCCGAGCCGCGGCAGACACGCCGGCGGCGCGCAGCGAGTTGATGGCACGCTTCGAGCTTTCCGAGCGCCAGGCCCAGGCGATCCTCGATATGCGCCTGCGGTCACTCACGGCGATGGAACGCCAGCGCGTCATGGACGAGCTCGAGGCGCTGCGGGCGCTGATTGCCGAGCTGATCGCCCTGCTCGCGAGCGATGAGAAGATCCTCGAGGTGATCCTCGAAGAACTCGACGAGATCAATGAGAAGTACGCCGACCCGCGCCGCACGGAGATCACCGGTGCCGTGGAAGGCATCTCGACCGAGGATCTGATCGTCGAGGAGGACATGGTCGTCACCGTGTCCCACCGTGGCTATGTGAAGCGAAACCCGATCACCCAGTACCGCGCGCAGCGCCGCGGTGGCAAGGGTCTGAAGGGCATGCAGACGAAGGAAGAGGATTTCGTTTCGAGCCTCTTCGTGGCTTCGACGCACTCGACGATCCTGTTCTTCACGAACCGTGGGCGCGTGCATTGGAAGAAGGTCTGGGAGCTTCCGCAGCTGGGCCGCGCGGCGCGAGGCAAGGCGCTCGTGAACCTGCTTTCCCTGCAGGAAGGCGAGCGCGTGCAAGCAACCCTTCCGGTTCGCGATTTCGCGGAAGCCACGGACGATTTCGTCCTGCTCTGCACGCGCAAGGGCGTGGTGAAGAAGACCAAGGTCGACGCCTATTCGAACCCGCGCCGGGGCGGCATCATCGCCATCAACCTGCCCGATGACGACGAGCTGATCGGTGCCCGCCGCACCAGCGGCAACAACGAAGTCATCCTCGCATCGAAGGCGGGTAAGGCGATCCGCTTCCCCGAGGATCAGGTTCGCGCCATGGGCCGCACGGCGGCAGGTGTACGCGGGATGAACCTGTCAGGGGACGACGAACTCGTCGGTATGGAGATTCTCTCTCCTGGCGCGACCGTCCTGACGGTCACCGAACACGGCTACGGAAAGCGCACGCCGCTGGACGACTACCGGATCCAGCGCCGAGGTGGCCAGGGCATCATCACCATCCGTACGAGCAGTCGAAATGGCCAGGTCGTGGGTATCGCGCAAGTCGTCGATGACGACGAAGTCATGCTCATCACGAACGGCGGAAAGGTCTTGCGCTGCAAGGTGAAGACGATCTCGACCATGGGCCGCGCAACCCAAGGCGTGCGCATGATGGACCTCGGCAGCGGCGAAGGGCTGGTCTCGATGGCCCGCCTGGCAGACGACGACGCTGGAGCCGGCGACGCCTGACAAACGGGGAACTGACCCCTCGGGGAGACCGAGGCTCATCTCCAACGGTGCAACCCAATGGGTCTGTGGTGTTTCCCAAGGTGCATCCGGGCTGGCGCAACGGGACCCACCAGGAGCGATCCGGCCGCCTTCAAGTCCCCGCAGTTCCCGAGCCTTCAAGCTCGAAGTCAGCTCGCGGAACTGGGGTTGCCGGGCGCGCCAGTCCGCCCCGTCTGGGGCCAACCCGCGAACCAGGACGGTTCTTGAGGAACTGACATCCTTGCCTCAGAATATCGCTCGGCGAAGCCGAGCCGACGCGGAGGCCCAGATTGCAGATGCCGACACTCTTGCGCGACGTCGCGCGGTCCGCGCTGCACCGGATCGACGCCTGGGGTGTGGCACTGATCGTTTGTTCGATCGCGCTGCTGGTCCACGACGCCGTCACTCCGGCGAACCTGCTGCTCGTGTTGGCCGTCACCGCTGCCTTCGGTCTCGGCTACGTCGTCAACGACTACTTCGACTCTGCCTTCGACGCGCAGGAAGAGGCCAAGGCCCGGCACAACCTCTTCGTCCGACATCGCCTCGGACCCTTCCGCGCGACGGCCTTGTTCGCGGCCGCTGTTCCGCTCGGCGTCTTTGCCAGCTTCGGCGCTCGGGGCGTCCTGGTCGCGGTGACCTGCGTCCTCGTGATCTGGGCCTACTCGGCGCCTCCCCTCCGGCTCAAGGCGATACCCGGCCTCGATCTGCTGACCCATGCGCTCTTCGTGCAGACCTTCGCGTACTTCATCTGTGTGTTCCTGACGGGCGTCGAATGGCTGCGACTCGATGCCTGGTTGTTGGCGATCAACTTCCTGGCGTCGCTATCGGGGCAACTTGCCCAACAGGTGCGGGATTTCGATCGCGACTCGCGCACCGACCGGAACTTCGCGACGACGGTCGGCCTGCCTGCGACAGTGACGTGTCTGCGGGTGACCACCCTGGCCGTGGTTGTCACAGGCGTCGCGGGTTTCGCCATCGGAGTGCTCCCGCCGATCCTCGCCCCCCTTGCGCTCGGGTTCGGATTTGCGACTGCCCATCGACTTGGTGGCGGGGGGGCGCTGCGTCCGTCCTTCCAGGTCTACCTTCCGACGACGGCAGCGCTCGCTTACACAGGCGTCCTCCTCTTCGCCGAGCTGCACTAGTCGCTCTGGACGATCAGCCTCGCGGAGTGTCCGTCCCCCCGCGCAATCGCAGCCGCCGAACGAAATTGACGGCCGGGTGCGATCTTGCACAGGGGTCTGCGGGATCTTGGCGAGAAAGAATGAGTGCCGGGTCGAGGACGGCCACCTGGCCTTCGACCACATGCACATGATGAGGTAACCGATGTACGACTCGAGAAAGCTGAAACAGGCAAGCATGTTGTTGATCATGCTTCCGTGCCTCGCGAATGCGGCCACATTCTCTGGGACTGTCACCGACGGCAACGCCCCCCTCGAAGGGGCCATCGTGACCCTCATCGACGGGCAGCAGCACAAGAAGGTCAGCGTGTATACCAACGCGAATGGCCGTTACAAGACGGACTCCGATGCGACCGGTCCAATCGAGATTCGGGCCAGGTACTTCACGTTTGCAGATCAGGTTCGCGCCATCGATGACCCGACGCAGGACGCCAGCATCGATTTCGAACTCACACCGGCCAGCAAGGAGGAGGTTCGGCAGCAACTGCCTGCCAACATCTGGGCAGAGCGCATTGCCAGGATCTCCCCTGACATCGACCGCGAGTTTCGAATCGAATGCATGATGTGCCACCAACAGGGCAACAACCTTGCCAGATGGCCGACGAACCGCGAGCAGTGGTACACGGTCTTCGACCGGATGGCACACAAGAACGCGATGGTTTCCGACGACACCAGGGAGCAGACCATCGATGCGCTCCTGGCAGCCTACGTACTACGAGGTGATGACGACCTGCCACGCATCCCACCGATGCCTCGCGGCAAGGAAACCACGGCCACTGTGACGGAGTGGGGCATGGAGCCGGGTGGCATCATGCACGATATCTCCGTAGGACCCGATGGACTCATCTACGGAGCGGGCACGAAGGACAACCAGATCTGGCGTCTCGACCCGAAGACCAGTGAGCGTCAGGAGATGACTCACGTCAAGCCCGAAGGGAACAGCTTCGTAGGCGATGCCCTTGGGCTGCATACGGTTCTTCCGGGACCCGATGGCACCAGCATGTGGTTCACCTATGCCCAGGGCAATGTCCTCTCACGCTACGACATACCCAGCGACACCATGAAAGTATGGAATCTCTCCTACCTCGATGGCATCTATCCCCATACGCTGCGCTTTGATGGTGATGGGCAGGTGTGGTTCACCGTCACCCTGACCAACCAGCTCGGCACGGTCAATCCGGAGACGGCTGAGCTGGAGTTGATCGACCTGCCGACGCGCAACTGGATGCAGAGCCTATACGCCTGGCCTCCAGTCGCGGCGATCGTTGCCCAGATTCAACGCAACAGCTCCTACTCCCTCGTGTTCGATCGGGAGCTGCGACCGATCGCCTACGGCATCGACGTTACCCCCGACGGCAAAGTCTGGTTCAGCCAATACAACAACCGGCGCATTGGCTACTACGACAAGCACAGCAAAGAGATCAAGATGGTAGACACGCCCTTTGGTGGCCCTCGTCGCTTCCGCGCAGATTCCCAGGGCAATTTGTGGATACCGGCGTTCACGGACGGTCGCATCTACAAGTACGAGCCGGCAGCAGACAAATTCACCGGCTACGACCTTCCCACCGGCAGCGGCGACAGCGTCTATGCAATTGGCGTCGACCCCATCGACGATACCGTGTGGGGCTGCGGCTCCAATTCCGACACGATGCTGCACTTCGATCCGAAGACGGAAGGCTTCACCACGTATCGCCTGCCCTCTCAGGTGACCTTCTGCAGGGAGATCTCTTTCGACCCAGAAGGCAACGTCTGGACCAGCTACTCCAATGTGCCCTCAGCGAGCATCGAAGGGGGCGCGACAGTGATCGTGAAGCTGAGCCCGCAGCGATGATGTTGCCTGCCCTGGTGCCGTGCAGCCGCACCGCATCCAAGCGCAGGGCGCCACCCCCGTCAGTGTCGTAGTGATTCGGATTCCTGAGAGCTGCCATCTTCTATTCGCCATGATCGAGTGGAGCGAGCTTGACCGCACGGGCGAGCAAGCGCTGCGACAAGGCGGGACTGGACGATCCGGAGAGCGAACCGATCAGATGGTGATCGTCTGCCAGGTCCTGCGCCGGAAGCGGGCGAGCAAGACCATCGCGGCAAGGAACGAATTGACTGCGCAGCCCATCCACGCGCCCAACAAGCCGCCCTCGAGGGTGATACCCAGGAAATAGGCCAGCGGCAGATAGACCAGCCATGCCAGGCTGGTCGTTGCCAGGAGCGGCCAACGGGTATCCCCGGCGCCGCGCAGGCTTCCACTCGAGATGTTGACCATCGTGTCGAAGACTTGCAGCACTGCCCCGACGAGCATGAGGCTTGCGCCAGCCTCCAGGAGTCCGGGGTCTTCAGTGAAGAGCCGAATCAGGAATCCCGGTGCACCGACGAAGAATGCGGCCAGGCAGAGGCTGACGCCGAAGCCGATGCGGATCGCCGATCGGTGGGCACGTTCAGCAGCGGCAAGATTGCGAGCGCCGATGTATTGGCCCACCAGTGTCGACGAAGCGATGGAGAGACCACTCGCCAGCATGATCGAGATCGAGAGCACAGCGATCAGCGCCTGGCTCGCGGCGATGGAGGTACTGCCCATGTGTGCGACCAGCGTCGAGAACACCGCAAAGGACGACATCCCGAGCAGCCACTGGGCACCGACGGGCGCGCTCGTCCACAGGAAGCGGATCATCTGGTCCGGATTCGGGCGAATCCATGCCGTGGCATGGCGGCGCCGAACTCCAGGTCGCATCAGTGCGCGGAAGATCAAGATGACTGCGATCCAGTTGGCGACGGCCGTGGCATAGCCGGCACCGCTGACACCGAGTTCCGGAAACCCCAGCCTGCCGAAGATCAGCCCGTAGTCGAGCACGGCGTTGATGCCGACGGCGAACAACGTGATGTGGAAGGGCGTTCGCGTATCTCCGATGCCGCGGAAGAACGCCGCACCCACCGCAAATGCCACGCCAGCGGGCGAGCCCAACACGCGCGCCTGGACGTACGAGGTCGCCAGCGGCCGGATCTCCTCGGGCGGCGCAAGCAGGTCCATGAAGGCCGGCATGCACAGCGCGAAGGTGCCGATCGCGAGCAGCGTCAGGGGCAGGACCGAGTAGAGCCCCTGCCAGAACCAGGCACCCGTGGCAGCTGGCCGGCCGGCGTCGAAGTCCTGGGATACGAACGTCTGAACGCCTTGCGTCGTGCCGACGAAGAGCGTCAGCACGGTCCACAGCCAGATGCCGCCGAAGCCCACGGCGCCGAGTTCGCCAGGGCCCAGGCGCCCGACCATGGCGGAATCTACGATCTGCATCGCTGACATCGAAAGCTGGGTCAGGACGATCGGGTAGGCCAGGCGAATCAACTCCGAGGAGCCGCCTTGCAGGGTCATCGGAGGGACCGCGCGGGACAGGGATGATGAGGTCATGTGGGATTCCAGGAGGTGCAAGAGGTCGGGAGTACGTAAGCGGCCGGATATCGCCGTTCTTCCCGGGCTCGCCGGCGAGATGTAGACCCACCGCATGACAATCCGGGAGGAGGCGGCATGCGGGTGCAAGCGAACGGGAAGGTGAGGCGGTCGAGCGAGGAGTGGCGGGAGATT